>CAZOIX010000614.1:0-3356 GCA_964579685.1 uncultured Mycobacterium sp. | reverse complement strand
GTTAAGCACGCCGCCAGCGTTCGTCCTGAGCCAGGATCAAACTCTCCAAACAAAACCCAAAAAAGGCAATTCAGAAAAATCTGACCTAACACCAGTAATCAAACTGGCAAAAAAAGTCGCGCCCCCAAACGGGAAAATGCGGACACGACAAAAAACAACAACAAACAAAAACCACCAAACACACTATTGAGTTCTCAAACAACACACCCGGTTTTCAGGCAACCCTGCCACTGTACTCCACTGAGACAGAGAGGTCAAACCTGGTCCGCCATTCCATTTGGACTGGGGCCCTTGGCTTCTGGGGTAAAGCCTACGCCTTGTGTAGCTCAGTCCCAAACCGGGTTCCGGGGCTCAAGCGATCCGTTCGATCTCGGCGCCGAGGCTGATCAAATTCTCGACAAACAGCGGATAGCCGCGGTCAATGTGGAACACGTCGTGGACCTCTGTGTCTCCGTCGGCGACCAGGCCCGCCAGGACCAACCCGGCGCCCGCGCGGATGTCTGACGACCACACCGGCGCACTCGACAGCTGCGGGATCCCCCGCACCACCGCGTGGTGGCCGTCTGTGCGGGCGTCGGCACCGAGCCGGATCATTTCCTCCACGAAGCGGAACCGCGCCTCGAAGACGTTCTCGGTGATCATCGACGTGCCGTCCGCGACAGCCGCCAGACCGATGGCCATCGGCTGCAGATCCGTCGGGAAGCCGGGGAACGGCAGCGTCGCGACGTTGACCGCTTTCGGCCGCTCGTACTGCACCACCCGGAAGCCGTTGTCGTCCTGCGTGACGGTCGCACCGGCGTCATGGAGTTTGTGCAGCACCAATTGCAGGTGCTGCGGATCGACACCGGTGACCGAGATGTCGCCCCGGGTCATCGCCGCCGCGATACCCCACGTGGCGGCGACGATGCGATCGCCGATCACCCGATGTTCGGTCGGATGAAGCCGGTCGACGCCCGTGATCGTCATCGTGGGCGTTCCCGCCCCCGAGATCTGAGCACCCATCTGGTTGAGCATCGTGCACAGATCAACGACGTCGGGTTCACGCGCCGCGTTGTGAATCGTCGTCACGCCCTCGGCGACGACCGCAGCCATCAGGATGTTCTCGGTGGCACCGACGGACGGGAACTCCAGCTGTATCTCGGCCCCACGCAGCTGATCGGCTTCGGCGACCACGCAGCCGTGCTCGATATTGCACCGCGCGCCCAGCTGACGGAGTCCCGCCTGATGCATGTCGAGAGGTCGGGAACCAATGGCGTCGCCGCCGGGCAAGGCGACTTTGGCCCGCTTGCACCTGCCGACCAGTGGCCCCAGGACGCATACCGACGCACGGAATTGCCGGACCGCGGCAAAATCCGCGTCGTACTTGGGTTCGTCAGGCGAGGTGATCCGCACGACGTCACCGTCGAGTTCGACGGTCGCGCCAAGACCCCGGAGTACCTCGGCCATCAGCGGCACGTCGAGAATGTCGGGGCAGTTCGTGATCGTGCTCGTGCCCTCAGCCAGTAGCGATGCCGCCATCAGCTTCAGGACGCTGTTCTTTGCTCCCCCGACGGCAACTTCGCCCGATAACCGGTTTCCACCGGTCACCACGAATCGCTCGCTCACGCGGGTCAGTGTAAACAGCGTGGTCGACCATGTCAGTTTCCTCGACCACTTCTCCGGTACCGTTTCAGCATGGCAGTTCATCTGACCCGCATCTACACGCGTACGGGCGATGACGGAACCACCGGTTTGAGCGATTTCAGCAGGGTGTCGAAGAACGATGCCCGGCTGACGGCGTACGCGGACTGTGACGAAACCAATGCCGCCATCGGCGTGGCGGTCGCCATGGGCAATCCGGGTGAGCAGATTCTCAAGGTGCTCAGGCAGATTCAGAACGACCTTTTCGACGCGGGCGCTGATCTGTCCACTCCGGTCGTCGAGAACCCGGAGTACCCGCCACTGCGCATCTCGCAGGCCTACATCGACCGGCTGGAATCCTGGTGCGATGAGTTCAACGAGTCGTTGCCCGCCTTGAATTCGTTTGTGTTGCCAGGCGGTTCGCCACTGTCCGCGCTGCTGCACGTGGCCCGCACGGTGGCCCGCCGGGCCGAACGCTCGGCGTGGGTGGCCGTGGAAACGCATGGAGAAACCATCAGCGTGCTGCCCGCCAAGTACCTCAACCGGCTGTCGGATCTACTGTTCATCTTGTCCCGGGCAGCCAACCCCGAGGGTGACGTGTTGTGGCAACCGGGCGGCCCCGCAACGGGTTAGGACGTGCGACGCCGCGCACGTGGGGAGGGTCTCGATTCGACCCACGACAGGAACGCGGTCAACGCCCCGCGATCCAGTGCCACCTCATAGCCGCGGCGGCGTTCAGGACTGGTATCGCGCAGCTCGAGCACGACGATTTCGTCCGTCATGATGTCGAATTCGTCGCCTCGAGGCGCTCGCCGGGACACGATCTCCAACCCGCGTCGACTCAGGGTGCGGTCCGGCCACCAACGGATACTGGACAACCGGTAGAAGCCGGCTTCCCCACCTCGGTACCGCATCACACCGTGGCGCCATCCGTGCCCACCGACCGCCGGCACGTCACGCAAGATCGCGGCCGTACCGCCGACCTGCCGAAGTTTCCACAACCGGTAGCACATCATCACGATGACCACCAGAAGCACACCAATCAGCGCGACCATGAGGAACATGGGCGCGCTCATCGGTGGCCTAGTCGATCTGGCCTAGAGCGCGCAGACGCGCCCTGCCCCACGCCGCCGTGCGCTCATCCTCGGACTCGGAGTCCTGTTTTGCGCTGTCGGCATTGATCTCCGACTCGAACTCCGCATTCTCGACGAGGATGCGGACCGTCTTCTCGGTGACCGAGAGGAACCCGCCGTCGACCGCAATCCGCAGGTCCTCTTCGTCATCGCGTTCGACGCGCACCATCGCGTCATCGACGAGCTGGGCCACCAGCGGAATGTGGTGCGGCAGAATGCCGATCTCACCGGCGGTGGTGCGGGTGAAAACGAAGGTCGCATCACCCGACCAGAGCTCGCGCTCGACCGCGACGATCTCGACGGTCATTTCGGCCATGAGCTAGCTGTCCTCGCTCTTGGAGTCGTCGGCCTTGTCATCCTTGGTCTCGTCCTTCTTCGACGAGCCGCCCCCGCTGGGCTTGTCGATCTTCGCGCCCAGGCTTTCTGCCTTCTTCGCCAGATCGTCCAATCCGCCGATGAGGAAGAACGCCTGCTCGGGCAGATGGTCGAACTCGCCCTTCGTCAGCTTGTCGAAGGCCTCGACAGTCTCCTTCAGCGGCACGGTGGATCCCGGCTGGCCGGTGAACTGCTCGGCCGCCATCATGTTCTGGCTCAGGAAGCGCT
>CAZOIX010000613.1:0-3366 GCA_964579685.1 uncultured Mycobacterium sp. | reverse complement strand
GCCGAAGATGCCCAGCGCAGAGAGCCCGTCATACGCGGTGCGCCACCCGTCCGGCTTGCCTGCCTCGACCTCTCGTGCTGCCGCGATGGCTCCGGAGGCGGCTGCCCAGCTACGGACGAGTTCGCGCGCGGCAAACTGCTCGTCGGTGATTGTGGCTGACACCGTCTGCTCCTAGCGTTTGGGCGAGAAAACCATGCTTCCCACTAGAACGTGTTCTAATAGTGCCAGCGATCGAACGTCAAGTCGACCGCCATAGCAGCAGGACACGTCTGTGCCGGGGTGGCGCTGCAGGAGAGAAAATGGAGTCCGGCATGCGTATCGTTTTCAAGCGAATACGCACGATGAAGGAGCAGTCGACAAAATGTCCGGCCTGTCACAGCCCAACCCGGTTTCGGGGGCGGATTCGCGACCCCGCCAGGTGATGAACGTGGCGGTACTGGCAGAGTCCGAACTCGGATCCGAGGCCCAGCGGGAACGCCGTAAGCGGATTCTGGACGCCACCCTGGCGATCGCGTCAAAGGGTGGCTACGAGGCAGTTCAGATGCGCGCTGTCGCCGAGCGCGCCGATGTCGCGGTCGGCACGCTCTACCGGTACTTCCCGTCGAAGGTGCACCTGCTGGTCTCCGCGCTCGGCCGCGAGTTCGAGCGGATCGACGCCAAGACCGACCGCGCCACGTTGTCGGGCGGAACCCCGTACCAACGGCTGAACATCATGGTCGGCAAGCTCAACCGCGCGATGCAGCGCAATCCGCTGCTGACCGAGGCGATGACGCGGGCGTTCGTGTTCGCCGACGCGTCGGCGGCCGGTGAGGTTGATCACGTCGGCAAGCTGATGGATTCGATGTTCGCCCGCGCCATGAGCGACGGCGAACCGACCGAGGATCAGTACCACATCGCGCGGGTCATCTCCGATGTCTGGCTGTCGAACCTGCTGGCGTGGCTGACGCGGCGAGCGTCGGCAACCGACGTCAGCAAGCGATTGGATCTCGCCGTGCGCCTGCTGATCGGCGATGGAGAGCACCCTAAGATCTAGGCGTGCTCCCGGTTGATCTGCAGCGCGCGCTCGATTCGGTCGCAAGGGTTCGGGGGCTACTCGTCACCTGCGATTTCGACGGCACACTGGCGCCCATCGTCAGTAATCCCGCCGACGCACGGATGCTGCCCGACGCCGCCGCGGCGCTGACTGCCCTCGCCGACCTTCCCGACACCGCGGTAGCCCTGGTTTCCGGGCGCGCTCTCGGCGTTCTGCGGACGCTGTCTGCCGTGCCGCCCGGGATTCATCTGGTCGGTAGTCACGGCGCCGAGTTCGACACCGGTTTCGCCCACGATATCGACGGGGACCTGCTGCGGCGGATCATCGCCGAGCTCAACGAGATCGCGGCGGACAAGCCCGGTGTCACGGTGGAGACCAAACCGGCGTCGGTCGCGCTTCACGTGCGCAACGCGAGCCCCGCCGACGGTGAGGCGGCACTGGAAGCGGCCCGCCAGGCATCGCTGAGCTGGGATGCGCACACCACCGCGGGCAAGGCGGTCCTGGAGTTCGCGGTCATCTCGACCGACAAGGGCGAAGCCGTCGACACGCTGCGCGACCAGACCGGCTCGGCTGCAGTGGTTTTCCTCGGCGACGACGTCACCGACGAAAAGGCGTTCGCTCGGCTGCGCGACGGCGACGTCGGAATCAAGGTCGGCGACGGCGAAACGGCCGCCGAGTTCCGCGTCGCGTCGCCCGATGACGTCGCCGTGGCGCTGGCCTACCTGCTCGACATGCGCCGAGCGAGCTAGGACGGCGGACCGGATGTGCGGCCACGCACCACTTCGGTGTCGAGTACCTGAATGACAGGCAGCCCGGAACGCGGTGGGGTGTGTACCAACCGGCCTGCGCTGCGGCCCTTCTCGATGCTCGACTGAACGACGGTCGTCAGGCCACGCCGCAGCGCCTCGGGCACGCCGTCGAAACCGGTGACCGTCATCTGTCCCGGCACGTAGATCCCGCGTGCGCGTAGGTGATCCATCGCCGAAAGCGCAAGCACATCGGCGGTGCACATGAGCGCGGTGATACGCGGGTTGACGCCGAGGGCCACTTCTGCGGCGGTTCCCCCCGAGGTCGGCAGATGTTCGTAGCTCTCGACGACGGTGAGCGAATCCGGGTCAAGGCCGGCGGCGCTCATGGCGTCGCGTACACCGTGAATACGCTCGCGCTGCACGTGGAAATGCGGGGTACGGACACGCTCGGGATCGGCCAACGCCGGCCGCGGCCCGCCGTGGGGCCAATCGCGCCCCAACCGCATCGTCAGCAGGGCAATCTCCCGGTGGCCAAGTCCCACAACGTGTTCGGCCAGCGACCGCATGGCACCACGATCGTCAATGCATACACGTGAAGCGCCCGGCACATCCTTGGGCTGATCGACCACCACGATCGGGAGATGCCGTTGTTGGACCACCGAGAGATACGGATCGTCATCGGAGGCGGAGTACACCACGAAGCCGTCGACGCCCGCCGCGAGTACGGCTGCCGAACCGTCGTCGAGACTGCGGTTGGGACCGATTGCCACCAGCAACAGCCCCTGCCCCGCCTCCTCGCATGACTCCGCAAGCCCGGCAACGAAGTCCAGGGCGGCGGGATCGCTGAACCAATAGTTCAGCGGCTCGGTGATCATCAGTCCGACCGCGCCCGCCTTACGAGTGCGCAGCGATCGGGCCACCGGATCGGGCCCGGGGTAACCCAGTCGCTTCGCGGTGGCCAGCACTCGATCACGAAGATCAGCCGACAGTTGGTCCGGTCGGTTGTAGGCGTTCGAGATCGTGGTCCGCGAGACCTTCAGTTCGGCGGCCAACGAGGCCAGGGTCGCCCGGCGCCGGGGCGCTGGACTCCTGGACATGCTGTGACGTTAGCGGATGAATTTGCGTTCCCCGGGATGCTATGGGCTAGAGTTATTGGAAACGGTTTTCATTATTATTTCGAGCATACGGGAGTTACGCATGCGGGCCAGTTTCGTGGTGGCAGGGGTCGTGGCAATGGCGGTCGGAGCCGTTGGCTGCACCCAGCAGGAATCGTCGGAACCACACCAGGGCTCGCCGACGGTCGTGGCGTCCACCGACGTGTGGGGCAGCGTGGCGACTGCCGTCACCGGCGACGACGCGACCGTGACGTCGATCCTCGACAGCGCCGTCGACGACCCCCATTCCTTCGAGGCGACGCCGGCCAATGCCGCTGCCATCGCGGACGCGTCACTGGTGGTCTTCAACGGCGGCGGCTACGACCACTGGGTCGAAGACGTGCTGGCCAACAACCCGGACGTGCCGACCGTGGACGCATACTCGCTGCTGCCCGATGCAACGCCGGGCGCCAACGAACACGTCTTCTAC
>CAZOIX010000612.1:0-3368 GCA_964579685.1 uncultured Mycobacterium sp. | reverse complement strand
AGAGCGCGGCCGCTGACGGCTGCCGCGGTCGGCACGCCGGCCGTCGTCGCCAGCGCGGCACACAACATCAGCGCCGCGGCCGATGCCGCGGAACGCCGAATTATCGTGCCCCGGATCGGCAATGTGGTCCCTCCCGCAGACGGCTCAACGAAACCACACTAACCACACCAGCAACACTGTCAACTTTCATAACGAGACCATCACGATCGGGTTTCACCCCGACCTCGCGGCGCCGGCAACCGATTATTTCGCCGGGATCGGGGTAACCGCACCGAATGTTCTCAGTGTCACGAACGTTCTCGGTCAGCCCGCCTGCCCAGGTGGTGCTCGGCTATCTCAAGGATTTCGGGAATACCGTCGAATGGGATCCGGGCACCCAGCGGTGCACTCGCATGGACAGTGGGGCCATCAAGGAGGGCGCCTCGTGGCACAACGTCTCGAAGATCTTCGGCGTGACCACCGAACTGACCTACACCCTGGAACGGCTCAGTGACAGCAACCTCGTGTTCGTCGGTAAGAACAAGTCTGCGACGTCCGTCGAGAAGATCTACGTCGATGCTGCGAACACGGGCTCGGTGATCACCTATCGCAACGAGCTCGAAATGCATGGGTTGCTGGCACTTTTCAACCCAGTCATGAAGTTGGCGTTCGAAAAGTTGGCCAACGACACAGAGAAACAGTTGACGTCGGTGCTCAACCGGCTACCTGCAAAGGAGCAGCAATGATCGGGACCATTCTCAGCGCACTCGTCGTCGGACTGATCGTCGGCGCACTCGCCCGGCTCATCATGCCGGGTAAGCAGAACATCGGGGTGATCATGACGATCGTCCTCGGTGCCCTCGGTTCTTTCCTCGGTACGTGGTTGACCTATCAGTTCGGCTACTCGAATTCCAACGGTGGCTGGGAGATCATCCCGTTCCTGGTCGGCATCATCATCGCCATCGTCTTGATAGCCATCTACGTCGGAATCACGGGCCGCAAGAACAACCCGGTCCGCTAACGCGGGGGCGGGACCAGGCGATACACCGCATCCGCGTAGTCGTCGGTAATGTAGACCGCACCGTCCGGCCCAGTCACCGCGGCCACCGGGCGTCCCCAGCGCGACCCGTCGGAGGACTGGAATCCGCCGACGAGTGTTTGTTGATCGCCCAATCCGCCCTCGTCCCATCCGAAGAACGACACCTCGGGCTCGCGGGGAGGTTGCCGATTCCATGAGCCGTGAACCCCGATGAGCGCCCCGCTGGTGTAGGGCGCGGGCAGCACCTGATCGGTGAAGCTCATGCCCAACGGTGCGGCGTGCGCACCGAGGCTCTGTTCGATGGGCGGCAACGACGCGCAGTCCATCTGGCTGCCATCGGCGTTGGTCTGCACGTCACGAATCAACGGCAGATTCGCCGGACCGCCGTCGGGATTGCAGTAAGGCCAGCCCAATTCGCGACCGGGGGACAGGCGGGCGACTGATTCGGGCGGATGCTCGTCGACGTAGTCGGGGTCGGCCTCGCCGGTCCGGGGGTCGGCGACGTTGTCGCGGTTGTTGACCGCGGTCCACACCGACCCGTCGGGGGCGATCGCCAGGCCGGTGCCGTTGCGGACTCCGGTCGCGAACGCCTCGGCGGGTCCGCCGCCGGGCGGAACCCGCATGATGGTGGCGCGCGGTGGGTGTGCGTCGCGATCGTCCGCCGTGATGTTGCCGGTGGACCCGATCGAGAAGTAGACGGCGCCATCGGATCCGACGGCGACGCTCTTCAGCGCGTGAGCGTAGGCGCCGCGCAGGTCCGGGCTCTTGGCATCGGGCAGGCCGCCGGCGACGGTGCGCCGATCGACGGCTTCGCCGTCGGCGTAGTCGTACACGTCGATCTGATCGCTTTCGGCGACGTAGAGCGCATTGCCTGCGAAGGCCAACCCGTGCGGCTGGTCGAGTCCATCGAGGAGTACCGACGATGTCGGGACGTCATCGGTCGGACGCAGGCCGACGACTTCGCCCGTGCTCGGCACGGATACCAGCAGCATGTCGTCGGGTGTCCACGCCGCCAGCCTCGGCCTGGGCATGCGGGTCCACACCGACAATGTCCATCCCGCCGGCACCAGCACCTGGCGCGGTTCGTCGAATGGTGCCTGCGCCAGTTCCGGGCTGACCTGCACCGTCGCCGGGGTCAGGTGGGCGGCCGCCTCGGTGGTGGCCGTGGGTGGCGGCGCGGGGATTTCGGTGTCCGGGGCCGGATCCGTCGAGCACGCCGCGAGCAGCGCCGCGGCGGCCACGCAGAGCCCAATTCGATTACGCCGCTGCCAGACCCGCATGCATCTCCCAGACGAGTATCTCGGCGGGTCCGGCGGCCGTGATGCGCTGACCACCGGAGGCGGTGAAGCGCACGGCATCGCCCTCGTGCAGTGCTCCTGCGCCTTCGAGAATCACTTCACCGCGCGGGACGAACAGGTGAAGATAAGGCGCGGAGGGTAATTCGACACTCTCACCGGAGTGCAGTCGCGCGCCGTGCAGCGCCGCGTACTTGTTGCGAATGGTGATCGCTGCCTGATCGCGGTGCTCGGGCATGCCGGAGGCGATGGTCACCAGGCCCCCGCGCAACAGTTCGTCATCGATCTCGAGCTGCTGGTACCCGGGATCGATACCGGATTCGTCAGGCACGACCCACATCTGTACGAAATGCACCGGCTCACTATGGGATTGCTCGCCGGTGAGTGTCCAGGAGTCGTTCTTCTCCGAATGCAGGATGCCGCGTCCCGCCGACATCCGTTGGGCCAAACCGGGATAGATCACGCCGGAGTGCCCGGTGGAGTCCTGATGCACCAGCGATCCCCGCAACACCCACGTGACGATCTCCATATCGCGGTGCGGGTGCGTGTCAAAGCCGGTTCCCGGCTTCACGATGTCGTCGTTGTTGACCAGAAGCAGCCCGTGGTGGGTGTTGTCGGGTTCGTAGTGACTGCCGAAGGAGAACGAGTGCTTGGAGTCGAGCCAGTCGATCCTGGTCTTCGCGCGGTCATCCGCACGACGGATGTCTGCTGTCGGGGCGGTCATCGCTGTCCTCTCGCTCCGGGCCCAGCCTAGGTGTGGCCACTGGACACGACAACATAGATGATGTGTCATGTATTCCATGTGGCTGGCCGAGGAACAACAGCGGATCTGGCGCAGCTATCTGGCCATGACGAGCCGCCTGGAGACGGCGATGCACCGTCAGCTTCAGTCCGACTGCGGGCTCTCGCTGGCGGACTACGACGTACTGGTCGCGTTGTCCGAGCGCGGGCCGCTTCGGATCAACGACCTCGGCGATGTACTTGCGTGGGAGCAGAGCCGGCTGTCGCACCAACTGCGCCGGATGCGCGGTCGCGGTCTTGTCGCGCGTCAGGGG
>CAZOIX010000611.1:0-3377 GCA_964579685.1 uncultured Mycobacterium sp. | reverse complement strand
CTTGCCCGCGGCCACGGCGACGAGCAGGCCGAGCAGCGAGAAGTGGAAGACGATGTTGCCGAACTCGCGCAGATACCCCTTCTCGGCGGATATTTCGGTCACATCGCCGTGGTGCCGCATGTCCGTGCGCCAGCCCCGCAGCCGACCGGCCATCGCCGACGCCAGTGCCGGGGCCTCGCCGGTCACCTCGGCGGTGTGGTGTTTGGGCAGGCGGCCGAAGTTCCTCGGCGCGGCGACAGGGACGGCCCGCATGCTGCGGACGTGCTCGACCATCCGCGGAGTCAGGCAGCCGACCAGCGAAATGAACAGCAGCACATAGATCGCGGTGAACCAGAAGCTGGAGAACACGTCGAAGGCCTGCACTCGGTCCAGCCAGGGTCCGATCGCCGGGTGTTCGGCAAGGTACTGCGCGACCTTGGCCTCGTTGAGGTTTCGCTGCGGCAGCAGCGCCCCGGGGATCGCACCGAGCGCAAGCAAGAACAGCAGCACCAGCGCGGTGCCCATCGACGTCAGCGTGCGCCACGTGTTGCGCATCAGCGCAAGGGGGGTCGGCGTCCTCATATCGGCAGCGTCACGTCGCTGACGAAGGCGTCGCGCACCCAGGACACGAAGTCGTTCCACACACCGGTGACCAGCGCGGCGCCGACGAGGATGAGCAGCACGCCGCCGAAGATCTGGATGCCGCGGGCATGGGCACGCAGCCAGGCCAGGCCTTGGACGGCACGCGCCGATCCGAAGGCCAACAGCACGAACGGAATTCCGAGACCGAAGCAATATGCGATCACCAGCGCGACACCACGACCCACGTTGGCACCGTCGGTCGCCGATGCCACGGCGATCACCCCGGTCAGCGTCGGACCCAGGCACGGTGTCCAGCCGAGGGCGAACACCGCACCGAGCAGCGGTGCGCCTGCGAGCGTGGAAAGCTGTCGTGGCGCGAATCGGGCGTCGTGTTGCAGGAGGGGGATGAACCCGACGAACACCAGGCCCATCACGATGGTGATGACCCCGCCGATACGTTGCAGCAGAAGCTGATTGGTGATCAGCGTCGTCGTCATCCCCAGCACGGCGACGGTGCCAAGCACGAACACCGCGGTGAACCCGGCGACGAACAGTGACGCCGCCCCGGCTACCCGCAGGCGCGCGGTCCGGACCGCGACTCCCCTGTCCCCCGAAGGATTCTGCGCGACAGGCTGGTCGTCGACGCCCACGACCGCGGCGAGATACGACAGGTAGCCCGGGACCAACGGCACCACGCACGGAGAGGCGAACGACACCAGCCCGGCGAGTGCGCTGACGAAGAACGCCAGCGCGACCGGACCGCTGGCGACCAGCTCGTCGACCTGGTCGAGCGTCACGTGCCGCCCTTGGTCGGCTCCGGGGATTCGTCGGCCAGACGTTGCACGACCGGCTGCAGGTCCTCGGCGAGGAGCTCACGCAGGAACACCGCGGCGACGCGGTGCTCACGATCCAGCACCACCGTCGACGGGATGACCGTCGTGGGGTACCTGCCGCCGAACGCGATCATGGTCCGCATCGACGGGTCGTAGATCGACGGGAAGGTGATCTTACGGTCGACGATGAAATCGGTTGCGGCGTCGCGGTTGTTGTCGCGGACATCGATGCCGAGGAACGCGACACCTTGGCTTCGTGTCGCCTCGTACACCTTCTGCAACTGGGTGATCTCGGTGCGGCAGGGTCCGCACCATTGCCCCCAGACGTTGATCACGACGACCTTGCCCGCGAAGTCGTCGAGCGAGATCGTCTTCGCGGGATCCATCAGGTCAGGTCCGGACAGCGGGCCAGGTCGCCCGCGGCTGGCGGGCGGATCGTAGAAGATGTCGGTCTTGCCACCGGGGGCGACGAACTCGAAGGTGCCGCCCTGGGCGACGGCGTCGGAGCCGGTGGAGCAGCCGACGAGTGCGACACACACCGCACTAGCCACAAGGACCGCCAACGACTTCACCGCCCGGCCAGCTCCGCGTAGCCCCAGCCGACGAAGCGGTCATCGTGGAAATAGAAGGACGTGACCGAGGCCAGGTTGCACAGCCGACGGGTCGGGAAGTGGTGCAGGTTGTGCTTCGTCATCGCACGCCGCAAGGTTTCGACGGGCAGTTGATGGCTGACGCACACCGCCTCGTGCCCGGCCGCCCTGACCCGCGCCCGGTCCAGGGCCGCCGTCATCCGCTCGGCGATCTCCTTGTACGGCTCACCCCACGACGGCTGCCGGGGATTCCGCAGATGCCACCAGTTCCGTGGATCGCGCAGCGCGCCGTCTCCCGGCGATACCCGTTGGCCCTGAAAGATATTCGTCGACTCGATGAGTCCGTGGTCGGTGTCGACCGACAGGTCGCGTAGCGCCGCGATGGGCGCCGCGGTCTCCTGCGCACGTTCCAACGGCGACGCGACGACGTAGGTGATGTCACGGCGGGCCAACCAGTCGGCGACCGCCTGCGCCTGGGCCTGACCACGATCCGAGAGGTGGTAGTCGGGCAGCCGGCCGTACAGGATCTTCTCGGGGTTGTGCACCTCGCCGTGGCGCATCACATGCACGATCGTCGTCTCGGTCATGTCGCAGGTTGCGCTTCCGCGGCGGCACGCGCGGCACCGGGCAGGGCGGCGGCGATACGGTCGAAGGCGTCGTCGTCCAGGGCTGCGGAGACGAACCAGGTTTCGAAGGCGCTCGGCGGCGGGTAGTGCCGGGCGTCGCGCAGCCCGTGGAAGAAGGCCGGGAAACGCCAGGTCTCGGTGTCCCGCGCCGAGGCGAAGTCGGTCACCGGCTGGTCGGTGAAGAACACGCTGAGCATGTTGCCGGCACGCTGAACCCGGTGCGGTCCAGCGATGTCGCGCCTGGCGAGGCGCCGCAGCGATTCGCGGCTTCCCTTGACAAGCTCGCCGCTGGCGACCATTTCGGCGACGCACAGCCCCGCGCCGTGAAGCATCGCGCGCTCGCGGAACACGCGGTCCGTTATGCCCGACATCGGAGCAAGAAAAACGCGGTTGCGCGCCGCGCAACCACCGATCCGCAGCGGTAACGCAAGCTGGGCACTGTCAATCATGCACAAAAACCGGGCAGTTGGACTGTCTGCCTATCCACTAGCCATCTTTGCGTGACATTGCAACGCCGAATCCGACGCGCGCCGCGGAATCGGTCGACGGGGCTGGTCAATCAAAGACGCTGCGACTCTGGCTTCGGCATGACGGCGCGCGGCGGCATTTCCGGGGCTTCGACAGGCACGGTGGCGGTGGTCGTGGTGGCCGCCGGCCGCGGCGAACGCGCGGGCAATTCGGCCGACGGCCCGAAGCAGTATCGGCTCATCGGCGGCAAGCCGGTGATCCGCCACACGCTCGAAGCACTGTGCGCGCATGCGGCGATC
>CAZOIX010000610.1:0-3379 GCA_964579685.1 uncultured Mycobacterium sp. | reverse complement strand
CGAGCAGGCGGATGAGGACCGAATTGTGGGAGGCGTCGTAGATCGCGCGGTGCAACTCCCGGTGTGCGGCGAGCGCGGGTTCACCCTGCTCGCGGGTGATGGGGCGGAGGGCATCCGCGGCCGTGCGCATGCGAGCGATGTCGGCATCGGTGCGCCGCGCGGCCGCCAGTGCGATCGCGGCGGGGTCGAGGGCCATGCGCGTCTCGAAGAGCTCGCGGGCCTCGCGGGTGTCCATCGGGGCCACGCGAGCGTTTCGGTGGGTGTCGAGGGTGATCAGGCCTTCCCCGCTGAGTCGACGAATCGCCTCGCGCATGGGGGTGATGCTGATGCCCAGCTCTTCCGCCAGGTCGTACTGGGAGAGGCGAGAGCCGGCGGCGATCGAGCCGAACAGGATCCGGTGGCGCAACTCAGCGTAGGCGATGTCGCCCTTGCTGGAGAAGACGTGAGGTGTCGCCACACGGCCAGTGTTCCATGGAACTTATAAGACGGCTTGAGCATCTCGAGGTCGCCCGTTAGGCTCTTCTTGCATCTTATAATATCTCGAGCGAGGAGTGGTCGTGCTGAAGATCTGCGCCCGGGCAGGCGCGGCGACGTGACGACCGGTCTCTTCCTGATCCTCGCCGGTATCGGCGCTGGACTCGCCAGCACCCTCGCGGGACTCGCCTCCCTCGTCAGCTATCCCGCACTGCTCGCGACCGGTCTGTCGCCCCTGGCCGCCAACGTCACCAACACTACGGCGATGACCGTCGTCATCCCAGCCTCGGCCCTCGGAGCGCGCGAGGAGCTCCGTGGGATCGGTCGCCGCGTCGTGATGCTGTGCCTCTGCAGCGCCGCAGGAGGCGTGGCGGGGGCTGCTCTCCTCCTCGCCCTGCCTGCGGAGACCTTCGAGGCGACGGTCCCCTGGCTCATCGCTACCGGGTCCCTGGCCGTCCTGGCGCGTCATCACCTTCGGCGCATCGCCGATGCCCGCGGCCGCCGCGACGGCGACCGGCCGCCAGGGAGAGCTCCCTGGGCGACGGCCGTGTCCGCGGTCGGCATCTATGCCGGCTACTTCGGAGCCGCCGCGGGTATCCTGATGCTCGCGCTCCTGATGCTTCGGTTCAGCGAGCCGTTCGCCGTCACCAACGCCGTCAAGACCATCGTCACCGCCGCGGGGAACGTCAGCGCCGCCGTCGCCTATGCGATCATCGCGCCGGTCGATTGGACCGCTGTCGCGGTCCTCGGTGCCGGCGTCATCCTCGGGAGCTTCCTCGGGCCTCGCATCGGCCGCCGCCTCCCGCAGGACCCCCTCCGCTACGCCGTCGGTGTCTCCGGTCTCGGCCTCGCCGCGTGGCTCGGATTCGGCTGACAGAATCCCGCTGAGCTCGCGGTCACGATCGCGGAGCGCCGTCAGTTCCCGCAACCTGAGCGACCCGCCGTCCGCGAGTGCCTGTACGGTGCGATGAGGTGCTCTGCATGTCCTCGCCCGCGTCGCGAGGCTCGCCCTCGCCCCGCCGTCGCTGCCGTGGGTTCAAATCCCACCGCCACCGCGTTGTGATCTCTCAAGAGATCGGAGACACCCGGACCTGCATTGGCAGGTTCGGGTGTTGTCATTTCTGGGGTTGGTAGTCCTGTTCTGGGTTGATTTCCAGTTCGCGGAGGAGTTCGCCGGTGGCGGCGTTGACGACGCGGACGTGGAGGTCGTGGACGAGCAGGATGACGTGGGTTCGGGCGTGGGTTCGGCCGATGCCGATGTGGTGGAGTCGGCCGGCGATGCGCAGGGTGACGACGCCGCTGGTGTCGATGCGGTCGTGTCGGATGCGGGCGTGGGTCTCGGCGTCGCGGCTGCTCGATGGCAGTGCTTTCGGGAGCGCGTCATAGCGGGCTGCGGGGGTGGTTCGGTGTGGGAGTGAGCGGTGCGGCCGGCGGTGGTTGTAGTAGTCGACGAACTCATCGAGCAGCGCCTGTAGTTCGGCGATCGTGGCTGGCTGCGGTTGGGCGCGGAGCCATTTCTTCATGGTCTGCTGGAAGCGTTCGACTTTGCCTTGGGTGGTGGGGTGGTTGGCTCGGCCGTTCTTCTGGATGACGTGGAGGCGGCGGAGCTCGTTCTCGAGCGCGTTGCGGCCAGGACGGCTGGCGAAGCGGGTGGTGGGGGCACCTCCCTGCACGAAGTGCTTGGGGGAAAGACCATGCCGTTGTCGGTCAGAGTGGAGGCTGGAATCCCAGCGGTTCTGACCGCCTGGCGGAACGTGCCTCGAACGATGATCGCGGTCACGGCTCGGTGGGCGGTGACGTTGATGGCGAAGCGGGTGCAGTCGTCGAGCCAGGTCAGGACCTCGACGTCGACGCCCGTCGTGAGGCGGTAGTGGGTGAAGTCGGACTGCCAGGTCTCGTTCGGCAGGGAGGCTTCGAAGCGGATGTAGGAGGACTTGGGTCGCTTCCTCGGTTCGGGTTCGACCAGGCCGGCGCGGGTCAGGGTCCGGCTGATCGTCGCCGGCGAAACGACCGCGCCGTGGTGCTGGGCCAGGTGCCAGGCGATGGTGTCGGGGCCGGCGTCCAGACCCTTGCCGGTCAGCCTCGTGCGCAGGCCGATGATCAGCTCGACGACAGCAGGATCTATGGCGGTCGGTGAGGTCTTCGGTCGCCTCGAGCGTGGTTCGAACGCGGCGTCGCCCTCGGCCTCGTAGCGGGCCTTGAGCTTGTAGACCCAGGAGCGGTGGACGTCGTAGCGGGCAGCGACCTCCGCGGGGCTCTGGTGCTCGACGAACAGGGCGGTGATGACCAGGCGCGCCTTCGACATCCCCGAGCATCAACCCAGCCTGGCTGTCTCCGATGTCTTGAGAGATGTGTCGCCGATGTCCTGAACCAGCACACTGCCGGGGGTACTCGCTGGACGAGGGCCCGGACCCCAGCGGTCCGGGCCCTCTGTCGTGTCACGGGCCGATCGGCGTCGGACCGCGGAGCCCCGGTCTGGCGCCGAGCGGTCGTGACCAGCGCCCCTCGGCTTGCCTCGCACCGTGCGAGGGTCGCTAGCGTCGGGCACATGCGGGTCTCCGAGCTCTCCGACCGGACGGGCGTGTCCATCCACCGTCTCCGGCGGTGGGAGTCGTCCGGACTGCTGCATGCCCAGCGCGATCCCCACGGCGTCCGCCGCTTCGACGAGACCGCCGTCCGCGTCGTGACGTTCGTGGCCATGGCGCGTGACCTGGGCTTCGGCCTCGACCACATCGGGCGGCTCGTGCCGGACTTCGCCGCGGGCCGGCTCAGCATCGACGAGCTGGTCGAGCACCTGCAGACCCGTCTGACCGAGATCGACACGCAGATCGAGGATCTCCTGGACCAACGTCAGAGGGTCGTCGCCCACGTCGCGTGGTTCGACGCCCGACGCCCCATCACCCCC
>CAZOIX010000609.1:0-3389 GCA_964579685.1 uncultured Mycobacterium sp. | reverse complement strand
GTACTCATCTATACCCAGCTCTGGGTAGGGTTCACGGGCGTCAGCGCGGTCCTGATCGTCGGCCTCGCCCAGACCATCGTGAGCTACCGCGGCGACTCATTGATTCCTGGCCTCGGCGGCAACCGTCCCGTGCTGGCCGAGCAGGAGGGCGGGCGTCGCCGCCCGGATCGCGCGACGGTGACGCCGGAGTGAAACGCGTCGTGGCCGCATTGGCGGCCGTGGTTGTCATCGCGTCCTCTGCGACGGGTGTGCTGATCTGGCGGCTTGCACAGAATCCGCCGCCGAAGCATCCGGAGATCAGCGCCTACTCCGATGGTCAGTTGGTGCGGGTCGGGCCCTACAGCTACTGCGACGTGGTGAACCTCAACGACTGCGAGAATCCGGAAACGGTAGGCGAACTCGCGGTGGACGGGCGGCATCCGGTGCAGTTGTCCGTGCCGCCCGCGATCGCCGGCGCACCCTGGCTGCTCGGCCGCAAATACGAGGATTCCGATGTGCTCGAGGAGTTCCGACCGGACAGCACCCTGGCGGTCACCATTCCCACCGTCGACCCGCATCGAGGAAAACTAACCGCGTTCGTGGTCCAGCTGCCCACGATCGTCGTCGACCAGGACGGCAACGAATACCCGTCGTGGCACGCGGAGTGGTCGGTGCGAACAGTCTGGCCTCAACCAGCTCCGTGACCGGCGGGCACACGTTCGCCCTCGCGCGTCCACCCCGGCGGGGTGCCGTCACCAAACGGCCTGCCGCCCAACGCCTCCCGCCCGTGCCCAGTGAGCCAATTCGACAGGTCCGGCCCCTTCGGCACGATCCGTGTCGGGTTGATGTCGGAGTGCACGATGTAGTAGTGCTGCTTGATCTGCACGAAATCGGTGGTGTCGCCGAATCCGGGGGTCTGGAACAGGTCGCGGGCATAGGCCCACAGGACCGGTGACTCGGAGAGCTTGTTCCGATTGCACTTGAAATGGCCGTGGTAGACGGGATCGAACCGGGCCAACGTCGTGAACAGCCGCAGATCGGCCTCGGTGATGGTGTCTCCGACCAGATACCGCTGATTCTCCAGCCGTTCGGACAGCCAATCCAACGCGGTGAACAGGCGGTCATACGCCTTCTCGTAGGCATCCTGGGTGCCGGCGAACCCGCACCGGTACACCCCGTTGTTGACCTCGGTGTAGATGCGCTGGACGACGTCGTCGCTCTCGTCGCGCAGTGGTTCGGGGTACAACTGCGGCGCGCCTTCGCGATGGAATTCAGTCCACTCGGTGGAGAAGTCCAGCGTCATCTGCGCGAAATCGTTGGTGACCACCTCACCTGTTCCCACGTCGACTATGGCGGGCACCGTGATGCCCTTCGGGTAGTCCGGGAACCGCTTCAGATAGGCGTCCCGCAGGCGCGGAATCTTCAGGACCGGGTCGACGCCTCCAGGGTCCAGGTCGAACGTCCAGCTGTCCTGATCGTGCGTAGGACCGCAAAATCCAATGGAGAGAACGTCTTCCAGGCCCAGCAGCCGACGCACGATGATCGTCCGATTGGCCCACGGACAGGCGCGGGCGACGACCAGCCGGTAACGCCCTGGTTGCACCGGATACCCGTCACGCCCGTCGGCCGTGACGCGGGTGGTGATGTAGTTGGTGTCGCGGTTGAACTCGCCTCCGCCTGCGACATAGCTCATGGGTCAAGCATGCCCGCCGAAGCTAAGAGTCGAGTTCGCTCGCGACGGCGCGGACCACTTCGGATACCCGCCGTGCGACCTTGCGGTCGGGATAGCGACCCTTACGCAGCTCGGGCTGGACGGCGCCTTCCAGCAGCGTGATCATGTCCTCGACCATGCCGTGCAGTTCGTCGGGCGTGTGCTTGTGTTCCGCGGCGGCGGCCTCGCGGCGGGTGCGGGTCAGGCTCGGCGGCGCGTCGATGATCTTCACGCTCAACGCCTGAGGACCGCGACGACCGGCAGCCATGCCGAACTCGACCTTCTGTCCCGCCTTCAACGCCTCGACGCCCGACGGCAGCGCGGACGACCGGACGTAGACGTCCTCGCCCTCCTCCTGCGACAGAAAGCCGAAACCCTTTTCGGCGTCGTACCACTTAACCCGGCCAGTCGGCACTGGTGTTCACCTGCTTGTCTGCTAAAGCGCTCAACATAAGGAACGCGTCCCGTGCGCCGGGACGCGTCTCGGGGTGATCCTACTCGGACCTCCACCCTCCCTCACCCCCTTTACTCGGTAGGCTGGAACGACTGTTGGAGGGAAGATGCGCCTGATCCTGAACGTCATTTGGTTGGTCTTCGGCGGCCTCTGGCTGGCGCTGGGCTACCTGCTGGCGGCGCTCATCTGTTTCGTCCTGATCATCACGATTCCGTTCGGGTTCGCCGCATTGCGGATCGCGTCCTATGCCTTGTGGCCGTTCGGCCGGACGATCGTCGACAAACCCGGAACCCGGCCGGGAGCGCTCATCGGCAACATCATCTGGGTCGTCCTGTTCGGCATCTGGCTCGCCATCGGCCACATCGTCACCGCGGTCGCCATGGCCGTCACGATCATCGGTATTCCACTGGCGCTGGCCAACCTCAAGCTGATCCCGGTCTCGCTGTTGCCGTTGGGCAAGGAGATCGTTCCGGTCGACAGCGTCAACGGTGGCGGCAACAGGCCGGTCGGAGCCGTGGCGTGACCGTCATCGACCTGGGTGTGCCGACATTGGGCCCGGCGCAGCCGGCGCCCGCCGAAGGCCCCCTCATCGACACCTTCGGCCGCGTCGCCACCGACCTGCGGGTATCGCTGACCGACCGGTGCAACCTGCGCTGCACCTACTGCATGCCTGCGGAGGGACTGGACTGGCTGCCCGGCGACCAACTGCTCGCACCCGAGGAATTGATCCGGCTGCTGCGCATCGCGGTCACCAGACTCGGAATCACCAGCGTGCGGTTCACCGGCGGCGAGCCGCTGGTCGCCAAGAACCTCGACGAGGTGATCGCGGCCACGGCGGCACTGCGACCGCGCCCCGAAATCACGTTGACCACCAATGGAATCGGGCTCGCCGCCCGCGCGGCGAAGCTGAAGCGGGCAGGGCTCGACCGCATCAACGTGTCGCTGGACACGGTCGACGCGGTCCGGTTCGCCCGAATCACCCGACGCGACCGGCTGCACGATGTGCTCGCGGGCCTGGCGGCGGCCAAGGCCGCCGGTCTGAATCCGGTCAAGGTGAATGCGGTGCTCGATCCGGTCACCGGGCTCGATGACGCCGTGGAACTGCTCCGGTTCTGCGTCGAGAACGGATACCAGCTGCGCATCATCGAGCATATGCCGCTTGACGCGGACCACCAGTGGCAGCGGGGCAAAGCGGTCACCTCCGACGATGTGCTCGCGGCACTGAGCGAACACTTCTACCTCATC
>CAZOIX010000608.1:0-3391 GCA_964579685.1 uncultured Mycobacterium sp. | reverse complement strand
CGTCGTTTTCCTCCATACGAGTTGACCTCCACCTCGTCACCCAACGGTAGGGACGGAAGTCCCCGGTGACGGGGCCGTTCGTCGGCGTGGACCCGACGTCCGCGCACCCGCGTCGCGGGCCGCTACGACGAATGTCGCCGGGGTCAAGGACTACCGGCCCTATCCGGGCGTGAATGCGACGCGCACGGTAGGTCCATGACTGCACACGGACTGCGGCTGGTCGGAGTTCTCGGGGTGTTGTATGCCGCCAGGCGCTACTACCGCAATTGGGGCACGACCAAGGACGAATGCCGGATGTCATTGCCCGGTGACGAACTGACTGCAGGACCGTTCGTCCAGACCACCGAAGGGGTTTGGATCGACGCACCCTGCGCGGCGGTCTGGCCGTGGCTGGTGCAAATGGGACAGGACCGCGGTGGAATCTACACCTTCGAGGCACTCGAGAACCTCGTCGGTTTGGAGTATCACAATGCCGATCGGATTCATCCGGAGTGGCAGCAACTGGCGCCGGGCGACACCGTGAGATTGGCCCGGAAGGGCTGGCTGGGGCTGCGCGAAGGGCTGACACTTCACGTCGCGTCCGTGGTCGATCAGCAGTCGATCGTGCTGAGCGCCACCTCACCGCGCCACCTGCTCGACATGGTGTGGTCGTTCACCGTCGCGCCACGATGGGACGATCGCTGCAGGTTACTCATTCGGGTGCGGACCGGACTGCGCCATCCGGGGCAAGTCCTGATCACCGAACTGATGGGTCCTGCAATAGCTTTCATCACCCGCGGCATCTTGTTGGGCATCAAGCGCAGGGCGCAGGAACAACGACAGGCCGAAGCATCCGCGGCGCGGGCCAGCGATGAACTTCACGGGGTGGTCTGAACGCCCGTAAGAGCCGAGGATCCTAGGGCGTGTTCGCGATCGCTTGGGTGATCAGCTCTTCGGCGGCGGCGAGGTGCTTCTCGGCCTGCTTCACGTCAACAGGAAACTCGCCGTCATAGCTGTTCATCGACCCCTCCAGGACCGACATGCACATGTGCGAGGCCTCGTGCGCATCAGTGGCGGCGGCGGTCAACTCACTGGTCAGTTCCTCAGTCGGCGCGGGTAGATGAACCTGCAGCTTCACCGCTGAGTTGTCGTGCATTCGCTGACACGCTTGCTTCATCGCCGAGCGATCGCGATCGACCAGGGCACGTTGCGCGTCGTCCAGCGAATCCTGCAGTGCGGCGAACGGCTCCCGAGCCCCCGCCCACCATTCGAGAACCGCCTCACTGCCGGTAGATGTGGGGGCCGAAGCGCGGGTATCGTCGCCGCGATTCACCAGCGCCACGGCCGATATCGAGATCGCAGCGATGGCCACCACACCCGCGCCCACCATCGCCCACGTCTTCCGCGACCACCGGCCGGAAAACAAACTCGGAGTGCTCTCGATGGGACTGCCGCATTCACCACAGAACTGCCAATCGCTTGGATTGAGATGTCCCTCTGGGCATTTCACCATGACGCTGCTCATCAGACCGTCCTCACCTTGAGATATTCCTTGATTCCGAACAGCCCGAAAGTCCGTTGATACCGAGGAGAAAGGAACGCTCGCGCAGTCGCCGCGTCGATGATCTCGGGATCGCAGACGTCGTATCTTCTGGCCTCGGCGGTGATCGCCGCCTTCCCCGATGCCTGCACATTGCGCAACCAATCGACCCCGGTCCCGTACGGCAGCGGCACGATAAATCCATCCGGCACCCGTTGGGCCACCACCGGTGTCGCATAGTGCCGTCCCGAACAACGGCCGGTATGGCTGATCACCGACGCGTACCAGTGCCTCCGGCCGGCGAGATACATCATCGCCGGATTCAACACACGCTTGTTGAAGCGGCGGATG
Organism: uncultured Mycobacterium sp.; assembly: GCA_964579685.1. Lineage (GTDB taxonomy): Bacteria > Actinomycetota > Actinomycetes > Mycobacteriales > Mycobacteriaceae > Mycobacterium. The sequence goes on along the minus strand of CAZOIX010000608.1, from coordinate 1,521 downwards.
GCGTCGGAGACCGGATCCGAATCGGCTGTCATAAAGCCATGCTCACGCGAGCCTCTCAGTGGCGGGCAGAGTCGGCAGGCCACGAACTTTGGGACTTTTGACACCAACAGCAGATCCGACTGCCGCACAACTCATTGCTCACCCTCGGCCCGACCCCCGACGGCCTCGGGACCACAGGCACCGGGCCATGGGACCAACGGCCCTGCTCTGTGCGCGCGGTCGGCCCTAATGTCTCTGGCGAGGTCAAGTAAAAGGAGTGCCCGATGGGCCAGCTTTCCCCCAAATACGGAATTCTCGTCGGTGCCGACGGTTCGCCGGAGTCGGAGGCGGCGATCCGATGGGCGACTCACGAGGCCGTCATGCGCGACCAGCCGCTCACGCTGTTACACGCCATCCCGCCCGTCGTCGTCAGCTGGCCCGTGGCCTATCTGGAGTCGAGCTTCGCGGAGTCGCAGGAAACCCACGCCCGAGACGTCATCGAGAAGGCACAGAAGACCGTTCACGCGAGCACCGGGGAAGCACAGCCTCCTGCCGTGCGCACCGAGGTCAGGCATATCGACGCAGCTTCGGCGCTGGTGACAGCGTCCCATGACGCGTACATGACCGTCGTGGGCAGCAGGGGCCTCGGCACGATCGGCCGCGCGGTGCTGGGCTCCGTCAGCGGCGGATTGGTCCATCACGGGCACGGTCCCATCGCGATCATCGACGCCGACCAGAGCCATTCCCCCGACGCCGCCTCACCCGTCCTCGTCGGAGTCGACGGGTCGCGTGCATCCGAGGACGCGACTGCCCTGGCGTTCGACGAGGCGTCCCGCCGAGGAGTGGACCTGGTGGCGCTGCATGCCTGGAGCGACGTCGGCGTCTTCCCCGTCCTGGGTATGGACTGGCACCAATACGAAGATCAGGGACACGAAGTGCTGGCCGAACGCCTGGCGGGATGGCAGGACCAGTACCCCGACGTGCACGTGCGGCGCCGAATCGTGTGCGACCAGCCATCGCGGTGGCTCATCGAGGAATCGCAGACAGCGCAGCTCGTGGTGGTGGGCAGCCACGGCCGCGGCGGATTCACCGGCATGCTGCTGGGCTCGGTCAGCTCCAAGGTCGCGCAGGCCTCGAAGGCCCCCGTGATCGTCGTCCGTCCGCGGTTGTGACTCGATCAGACCTGTGCGACCAGTTCTGCGATCCCCTGCTCGATGCCTGCAGCCAATTCATCGACATCGGGCGCGGCGTCGTAGTCCGCGGTGATGCCGAATGCGAGTTCGTCGGCGTAGCTGACGATCGCGACACCTGTGCGAAGGCCGAGGGCAATCGGCGGAATGGGCATCATCCGCAATACCTCCCGGTCCATCATCCGCCATCGGTGGCGGGGTCCGGGGACGTTGGTGGCCAGCGTCACTACGCCGCGTTGCGGGAGCCTGGTCAGCGCACGGACCGCCCACGCGGTCAGCGGGAACGGCACCACGTTCACCGCGGCCAGGAACGCGGTGCCCGCCTCGCGCTCGCCGCTGGACTTGGCAACGT
>CAZOIX010000607.1:0-3394 GCA_964579685.1 uncultured Mycobacterium sp. | reverse complement strand
CGTCACCAACCAGCTCAACCACGAACGCGTCGCCCTGGTGTCCGCGCAGCCGATCTTCTTGGCGCTCAACGGGGTCCGCGAGTGGGCGCAGAACACCAAGGACGTCCACGGCAATCGGTTGATCGACTCGGAGTGGGTGCAACTGAACCTGGCCCGCGTGCACGCCAAGGCGGAGGTGCTCAAGCTGATCAACTGGGAGCTGGCATCCGCCGCCGACGACGCGCCGTCGCCCGCCGACGCGTCGGCAGCCAAGGTCTACGGCACCGAGCTGGCGACCGAGGCGTACCGGCTGCTGATGGAGGTGTTGGGCACCGCCGCCACGCTGCGGACGAACACGCCGGGCGCGCTGCTGCGGGGCCGCATCGAACGCATGCACCGCTCGTGCCTGATCCTGACCTTCGGCGGCGGCACGAATGAGATCCAGCGTGACATCATCGGCATGGTCGCGCTCGGCCTGCCAAGGGTCAACCGGTAAGGACTGAAAAGACAATGGATTTCAAGACAACCGAAGCGTCCGAGGATCTCGGCGGGTTGGCCCGCACCATCGCCGAATCGGTCAGCACGCCGGAGCGTCAGCGCGAACTCGACGGTCTCGACGAGCGCTTCGATGCCGCCTTGTGGAAGAAGCTGATCGAAGCCGACATCCTGTCCACCGCTGCGCCGGAGTCCTTGGGCGGCGGCGGGTTCGGCGCGCTCGAGCAGGTCGCGGTGCTGGTCGCGCTGGGCAGGCAGATGGCCGCGGTGCCGTATCTCGAATCGGCGGTGCTCGCCGCCGGCGCGCTGGCGAAGTTCGGGTCGGATGCGCTGCAGCAGGAGTGGGCGGTGCCCGCCGTCAACGGGGAGAAGATCCTGTCGGTCGCGCTCGACGGCGAGATGGGCGAGGGCCCGGTGCAGGCGAGTGCGAACGGCGACGGATTCCGGCTGACCGGTACCCGCACACAGGTGGCCTACGGTCCTGTCGCCGATGCATTCCTCGTGCCCGCCGAAACGGATTCGGGCACCAAGGTCTTCATGGTCGCCACCTCCGATGCCGGGGTGACGGTCGAGTCGCTGAGCACCACCGGCCACGGCAGCATTGGGCATCTGGAACTGCGGGGTGTCGAATTGGGCGCCGACCGGATCGTGGGTGACGCCGAAGTGGTCGGCTGGCTGAGCACGCACGGCGCACTGGGCCGCAGTGCATTTCAGCTCGGAGTGCTGGAGCGCGCGCTCGAGCTCACCGCCGAGTACGCCCGCGAGCGTGAGCAGTTCGACCGGCCGATCGGCAGCTTCCAGGCGGTCTCCTCCCGACTGGCCGACGGCTACATCGACGTCAAGGCGCTGCGGTTGACCGTGACGCAGGCGGCGTGGCGGCTGTCCGAGGATCTGCCGGCCGATATCGACGTCAGCACCGCGGCGTTCTGGGCGGCGGAGGCGGGCCATCGCGTCGCCCACACCACCGTGCACGTTCACGGCGGCGTCGGGATCGACACCGATCACCCGGTGCACCGGTATTTCCTGGCGGCCAAGCAGACCGAGTTCGCGGTCGGCGGCGCCACCGGACAGCTGTTGCGCATCGGTCGCGAGCTGGCTGACACCCCCGCTTGAACCCGGCCACGGGAAGCGAGCTGCCAACCGTAACCTCGCTGATCACACCGCTCGTCGATGTCGACGACCGCGGGGTCTTGTTCGAGGACACGTTCACACCCTGGCGTGAGCACATCAGACACGGCGCGGCGGTGGCGGCAGCGCTTCGCGCGCGGATGGATCCCGCTCGGCCGCCGCATGTCGGCGTGCTGCTGCAGAACACCCCGTTCTTTTCTTCGGTCCTGGTGGCGGCCGGTCTTACGGGTATCGTCCCGGTCGGGCTCAATCCGGTACGCCGCGGCGCGGCGCTGCAGCGCGACATCGCGCACGCGGATTGCCAAGTGGTGCTCGCAGATTCGGCATCTGCAGCCGTTGTCGGCGACATCGCCCACATCGACGTCGATTCCCCCGAGTGGGCCGCCGAGGTCGCGGCCCACGCCGACGAGCCGGTGGTCGCATACGAGGCCGACCCGCGCGACCTCTTCATGTTGATCTACACATCGGGCACCAGCGGCGACCCCAAGGCGGTCAAGTGCAGCCAGGGCAAGGTCGCCATCGCGGGCGAGATGATGACGCAGCGATTCGATCTCGGCCCCACCGACGTGTGCTACGTGTCGATGCCGTTGTTCCATTCGAACGCCGTACTGGTGGGCTGGTCGGTGGCCTTGGCGTCGCGCAGTTCACTTGCGTTGCGGCGCAAGTTCTCCGCATCGCAGTTCCTCCCCGACATACGCCGGTACGGCGCGACGTACGCCAACTATGTGGGCAAGCCGTTGTCGTATGTGCTCGCCACCGAAGAGCGGCCCGACGACGGCGACAACCCGTTGCGGGCGGTCTACGGCAACGAAGGCGCACCGGCCGACGTCGAGAGGTTCGCCCGGCGTTTCAACACCCCGGTGATGGACGGGTTCGGTTCGACAGAGGGCGGTATTGCGATCGGGCGCACACCGGACACACCACCGGGATCGCTCGGCCCGTTGCCCCCCGGCACCGAGATCCTCGATGTCGAGACCGGTGAGCCGTGTCCTCCCGGCATCACCGGTGAGCTCGTGAACACTTCTGACGCAGGGCGATTCGAGGGCTACTACAACGATCCCGATGCTGACGCCGAGCGCATGCGCGGCGGGGCGTACCACAGCGGCGATCTGGCCTACCGCGACGAAGACGGATACGCGTACTTCGCGGGCCGACTGGGTGACTGGATGCGCGTCGACGGTGAGAACCTCGGCTCAGCACCGATCGAGCGGGTGGTGCTGCGCCATCCCGACGTCGTCGAGGTGGCGGTGTACGGGATACCGGCGCCCGACGTCGGCGATCAGGTGATGGCGGCTGTGCTGTTGACCGATGGCGCGTCGTTCGACCCGGAGAAGTTTCGCGCATTCCTCGCCGACCAGACCGACCTCGGCCCCAAGCAGTGGCCGTCCTTCGTGCGGGTCGGCACCGACCTGCCGCGCACCGAGACATTCAAGATCATCAAACGGCAGCTCCAGGCCGAGGGGACCGACTGCGAAGATCCGGTGTTCGAAATCAGGCGGTAGCCGCTGCGTGCACGAATCGGACACGCTGTCTTGCTTTCATGACTTCCTTTTTCGACTACGCTTCGCTAAGTCCTTTTCAGGTCCTAGGAGACCAATGCGTTGCGCGACGACAGGAGTTGACTGATGAGGCGCACGGCGATCACCGGGGTGGCCACGCTGGCTGCCGCTTTGGCCCTCGTGTTGGCGGGCTGCGGGTCGGACACCAAGACCGAACCGAGCACCAGCACGTCAGAAACGACGACCACCACGAGTCGCTCGACGGGCACAACGACGTCGACGACGACGGCCGG
>CAZOIX010000606.1:0-3405 GCA_964579685.1 uncultured Mycobacterium sp. | reverse complement strand
CCCGCCACGCCAGCGAGACCCGCGTGCGTCAGTTCGTCGCCGACGCCAGTCACGAACTACGGACGCCGCTCGCCGCGATCCGCGGCTATACCGAACTGGCGCAACGCAAACGCGCGGACGTTCCCGACGACGTCGCGCACGCGATGAGCCGCGTGGAGTCCGAGACGGTGCGGATGACGCAGCTGGTCGAGGACATGTTGTTGCTCGCGCGCCTTGATACCGGACGCCCGCTCGAGCATGAGGCGGTGGATCTAACGCGGTTGGTCGTCGACACCGTCAGCGACGCCCACATCGCGGGTCCCGATCACCAGTGGTCACTCGACCTGCCCGAGGAGCCCGTCGTCGTCAGCGGGGACGAAGCCCGCCTGCATCAGGTGCTGGCCAACCTGCTGGCCAATGCGCGCACCCACACGCCGCCGGGCACCTCTGTCACCACGTCGTTGGCGCGCTCCGCGGATGGCGGCGCGGTGCTGACGGTGGCCGACGACGGTCCCGGCATCCCGGAGTGGTTGCAGCCCGAGATCTTCGAGCGTTTCGCGCGAGGCGACACGTCGCGCTCCCGGCGCGGGGGCAGCACCGGGCTCGGGCTCGCGATCGTCGCGGCGGTTGTCAAAGCTCATCGCGGCGCCATCGACGTGCACAGTGGGACGGGATCGACGGCTTTTACCGTGACATTGCCCGGCGATTCACAGTCAACGCTCAGCGCGAGCCCATCCCGGTGATAGGCCTGCCAGACAAGATCGTCGCAGTGACTCTGACTATCTCCGACGAGCTGGGCTACCGCGAGCAGACGCAGAACTGCCCAAAAACTCGCGAAAAAGGGCATGTTTCCGTTCCCCGACTTGCGTGTGGGCCCAGGTCGCGAGTCCATCTGGGCGTCCTGCTCGCCGCGACGGCGCTGCTGTACCTGTGGAACCTGTCGGCCAGCGGGTGGGCCAATGCTTTCTACACCGCGGCGGCGCAGGCCGGCGCGAACGACTGGACGGCGATGTTGTTCGGGTCCAGCGATGCCGCCAACGCGATCACCGTCGACAAGACCCCTGCGGCACTGTGGGTCATCGACACGTCGGTCCGGCTGTTCGGACTGAACCCGTGGAGCGTGCTGGTGCCCCAGGCTCTCGAAGGGGTCGCGGCCGTCTGGTTGCTCTACGCTGCCGTGCGCCGCGTTGCCGGTCCCGGCGCGGGATTGCTGGCAGGCGCGGTGCTGGCGGCGACGCCCGTCGCCGCGCTGATCTTCCGGTTCAACAATCCCGACGCGCTCCTGGTGCTGCTGCTGGTCGCTGCCGCGTATTGCGTCCAGCGCGCATGCGAAAAGGACGCCAGCCGTTGGTGGTTGGTCGCCGCGGGTGCCGCGGTGGGTTTCGGCTTCCTCGCCAAGATGCTTCAGGCGTTCCTGGTACTGCCTGGATTCGCGGCCGCCTACCTGATCGCCGGGAATCGGCCGGTGAAGCGCCGTATCGGCGACGTGCTTCTGGCAGCTGTTGCCGTCGTGGTGTCCGCGGGGTGGTACCTGGCCCTTGTCGAACTCTGGCCGACGTCCTCGCGGCCCTACATCGGCGGTTCGCAGCACAACAGCATCATCGAATTGACGCTGGGCTACAACGGCTTAGGGCGGTTGACCGGCCACGAGACCGGAGGCCTGGGAAACCTTAACCACGACGTCGGCTGGGATCGGCTGTTCGGGATGGGAATGGGGTTGGACATCGCATGGCTGCTGCCCGCGGCCGTGATCTGTGTCGCGGCGGGCGCGATCATCACGCGGAGGGCGCCGCGTACCGACCCGATACGCGCCGGCCTGATCCTGTGGGGCGGTTGGCTCGCCGTCACGGCGGTGGTACTCAGCTTCGCCAAGGGCATAGTCCACTCGTATTACACCGTGGCACTCGCGCCCGCGATCGGCGCATGCATCGGCATCGGCGCAACACTGCTGTGGCAGCACAGATTCGACATCCGAGCCGCAACAGCGCTATCCGGTTCGGTGCTGGTCACCAGCATCCTCGCCGCAGTCTTGCTGTCCCGCCATCCCGAGTGGCTTCCGTGGCTGCGGGCGAGTGTCGCGGTCGGGGGAGTCGGAGCGGCGACGCTGCTGCTCGTTGCCGGCCGGTTGGCGCCGGCGGTGGCGCGATCGATCGCGGCGTTGGCGATCGTCTCCTGTCTGGCGGGCCCCGCGGCGTATTCGATCGCGACAGCGGCGTCAACCCACAGCGGCGCGATACCGAGCGTCGGGCCGTCGAGCCATGGCTTCGGTGGCGGCCCCGGTGGCCCGGGGGGCCTGCTGGACTCGCCGACGCCCACGCCCGAATTGACGGCGACACTGGCCCGCGACGCCGACGACTACCGGTGGACCGCGGCGGTCATCGGTTCCAACAACGCTGCGGGCTATCAGCTGGCGACCGGTGCCCCGGTGATGGCGGTCGGGGGCTTCAACGGCACAGACCCCGCCCCAACGCTCAAGGAGTTCCAGCACTTCGTCGCCACGCGGCAGGTCCACTACTTCGTCGGGGGCCGGATGATGACGTGGGGAACCCCGAAAAACGGCGGCAGCAGTGAAGCAGCGGATATTGCGGACTGGGTGGAGACGCACTACACCCCTGTTTCGGTGGGGCACACGCTCGTCTACGACCTCACCCGGCCGAGCGACTCATAGCTGGCATACAGCTTGGCCCCACTGACACCACAACTCGCCCCTCGACGATAGCTTTCATGACCGATACCGCCCTCGAACGTGGCGCTTGTGCAGGGACCCGTTTCGCAGCCCGACCGAACGCCGCCGAGATAGCCCGGGACGCCGGTGTGCCCGTGCTCGACGTGGTGGTGCCGGTGTACAACGAACAAGCCGCGCTGGCCGACTCGGTGCGTCGCCTGCACCGACATCTTCGGGAGCACTTTCCGTTCTCGGCGCGCATCACCATCGCCGATAACGCGAGCACCGACGACACCGCGCAGATCGCCGCCGAGCTGGCGGCCGGGCTGGCCGACGTCCGGGTGGTGCGGCTGGCCCAGAAGGGGCGCGGCCGCGCATTGCACGCCGTGTGGTCGACGTCGGATGCTCCGGTGCTCGCCTACATGGATGTGGACCTGTCGACCGACCTCGCGGCGCTCGCCCCGCTGGTGGCTCCCCTGGTGTCGGGGCATTCCGACCTGGCCATCGGCACCCGTCTGGGGCGCGGCTCGCGTGTGGTGCGAGGCGCCAAGCGTGAGGTCATCTCGCGTTGCTACAACCTGATCCTGAAATCCACGCTCGCAACCGGCTTTTCCGACGCACAGTGCGGATTCAAAGCGATTCGCGCCGACGTCGCCGCGCGCCTGCTGCCCCACGTGACCGACACGGGATGGTTTTTCGACACCGAACTGCTGGTGCTGGCCGAGCGCAGCGGTCTTCGCATCCACGAGGTCCCGGTGGAC
>CAZOIX010000605.1:0-3414 GCA_964579685.1 uncultured Mycobacterium sp. | reverse complement strand
CCGCCGCTGAACACGCGGTCGTTGCCGGCGATCACCACCGCCTTCGCCGAATCCTTCTCGGCGCGGTCGAGGGCGTCGTTGATCGCCGTCTGCATGTCCGGGCCGAGCACATTGACCTTGCCGTCGTCCATGGTGATCGTCGCGACCGAATCATTGAGCTGGTAGCCGACCAAGCTGGTCATCGCCCCTCCTATGGGTGCGTCGAGGTACCAGATCGATGTTACGTAACAACGTTACGAAAAGGAAGCGTCCCGCCGTACTAGCCGAGATCGCGCCGGTGCCGAGGCGCCCCGACACCGTTGATCACCTGCGTGTGGGCGTCATCGTCGTCGTAGTGCACGCCGTTGTCTTGGGGAACCTCCCGGAGCCCGCTGAAGGGCGCCTCCGGCGGCGGTGCATCGAACCGGACGTTCCGCGGCGGTTCGGTGGGCGAAATCTCGCGCGGCGCGGCGGGCCGTGCGGCGGGTGGGGGCGTGCCGGCCTGCGAAGTGGACAGGCGCTCACGCATCTTGTCGGCGGCATTGCGAACCCGGTTGATCTCGCTGCGCAACACCTCTTCGCGGCTCTCTCTCGTCGCGTGGTGGTAATACGTCAGCAGATTGCGCAGCAGTTCGAGCTTCTGCTTCTCCTGTCGCGCCAGATCATGCGTGGTCAGAAGCTCCAGGCGCTCGACGGGATGCAGTGTGGCCCAATCCAATACGGCCGCCGACCGGAACTGGTTGCCAGAGCGTTTCGAACCCGCCGGCTGGTCGGAGTACGTGACGGCACCGTCGAAACGCGATGCGATGGTCTCGCCGAGTTCGCGACGATCCAGCGCCGAATCCCACACGATCCGCCATTCCTGCGACGGCGCCAGATACGGGATCTCCGCGGGGAGGTTCAGCGGCACGATGTCGACGTAGCGCTCGTCGTACACGTTCTCGTACTTGCCCACGGTCGGGGGATGGGCCCACTCGAACCGGATGTTGTACGCCGGAGTCTGTCCGAAGTTCCGCACCACGAGTTCGACGAGATGCCAGTCGTTGGCGGCGGGCTCCATGAACATCGCCACGTTCGGCTGCAGCAGCTCGTCGGCTTGCGCCCTGGACCGTTGATATGCCCGCCACGCGTAGACCAGTGCCGCGATGAGCACGATGACCGCCACCCAGGCGGCAATTGCCATCCACCCGGTGGCGGAGATGTCGGTCACGCCGAGCGTCTCGAGAACCCTTTCCACGCCCCGGTGTATACCACGGTCTGTCCGTCACTACAGCATGGCGAAATTTGCGCCAGCGTCATTTGCTGGAAAAGCCCAGGAAGCAGAGTAAGCAGAGACGAAAGTAACAATCGAGGTTTGCAGCAATTCACGGTACGTGGCAGAACAACCACCGGCCGAGCTATGCCAGCGGGACCTCGGCGCCGGGCGTGCTCGGGTCGGCGTGCAACTCGATGGTTTCCGGCGGTGTGCCCGGCGGCACGTCGAACGCGATGGAGACATCGGCGGATTGGCCCGGTGCGAGGTCTGCGAAGGTGCCTTCCAGATAGGCCGTCGCCTCGTCGTCCAACGCATAGGTGGTGTCGCCGGCGTGCAGCGTCTGGAACATGCCGATGAACGTCGCGGGATCGGTGCCGACGTTGGTCACCGTCATGTGCACGACGACGAACTCGCCCTGCGCAGTCTTCTCGAGGGGTACGTCCGCCATGACCACCGTCGATCCGATCTCGATGCCGTGGACGGTGAACGACAGCGGACCGTCGGTGGCGTCTCCCGTCGGCTCCACCGTCGTCGGCCCCGCCGTTGTCGTCGGCGATTCGGTCGGCGTCGCCGAACTGTCTACGGGAATGGGAGAGGGCTCCGTCGTCGTGCTGAAGGGTGACGAGATCTGTACCTCGCGGTCCTTCTGGATGACGAACCCGTAGACGGCCAGGCCCGCCAGCACCGCCAGCAGGGCTGCGCATGCGAGGCCGTACCACAGCGCCAGCCTGCCCTTGCGATTCGGCGGTGTGGGCCCTGGAGGGTATCCCTCGAATGCCGGCGCCGAGGGTGCGGGCGGAAGGTCGAACGACGGTGGGTGGGGCGGCGGCGGTGTCGAGGGCGGGCCGAACGTGGGGGGTGGGGTGGCCGGCGGGATGTCGAACCGCTGGCCGACCGGTGCGGTCCTCTGCATGAACGTGTCCGTGGCGTTGAAAACAGGCGTGGACTCCGGCGGCGGCGTGGACTCTGGCGGCGGTGTGGGCTCAGGCGTGGGCCTGAGCTCGAACACCGCCGTGGGCTCCGGTTCCGGTTCCGGCTCTGGTTCGGGTTCGGTGTCCGGTTTGCGGTGCGCGCCGACGCGCTCTTCGCCCGCAGTGGGTGGCAGTTGTACGACGGCGGTCGGCTCGTCGATGACCGGTGGCGCAACAGGTTCGGGCGGTGCCGGCGGCGCGGCAGGGTAGCGGTGCTCGGTCCACACGCCGCCGTCCCAATACCGTTGACCGCCACTGCCGTCGGGATCGGGATACCAGCCAGCAGGCGTCGGCGGTGTCGTCATCGAGTCGATTCCTCCAAATCGGACGCCGTGCAGGCGCTTAGCGACGGAGGATAACGCAGGATCGGCGAAACTCGGCGAGTTTTGCGTCAGGCATACTTCCAGGTCGGGCCCGGTCAGCCGCCCATCAGCATGCGCCACTGGTCCAGATTGCTGGCGCGGTACACGTAGTTGGTGCGCCGCACCTCCGACAGCGCCGCACTGGGCTCGAGCGAATACCAGTGGCCCGGAAAGACCGTCGGATCACCGGACAGCTGTGCCAGCGCCTGCAGACTGCGGAACATCTCGTCGACGTCGCCGCCGGGGAAATCGGTGCGGCCGCACCCCTCGAGGAACAGCGTGTCGCCCGCGACGAGCCGGCCGTCCAGCAGGAAGCACTGACTCCCCGGGGTGTGGCCGGGAGTGTGCAGAAGCTCGATATCGATGTCGCCGACCTTGACCACGTCACCGTGCTGATGGTCGGTCAACTCGCTGCGGGCGATCCCGGTGATACGTGAAACCCATTCCGCCTCAGCGCTGTTGACGTGAACGGGCACGCTGGTGCGCTCCAACAGTTCGGCAAGGCCCTTCAGCTCGAAGCCCATCATCGAGCCGCCGACGTGGTCGGGATGGTGATGGCTGACCAGCACGCCCGACAGGTGCATACCGTCGGACTCCAACGCGTCGACCAGATCACCGGCGGCATACGCCGGATCGACGACCACGCAGTCGCCGGTCTCGCGGTCGCCGATGAGATAGGCGAAATTGCGCATCTGCTCGGCGATCATGTCGCCGGCGGCGAAATCCCTGCCGGAGAGCAGTTGGCGGAAGTACAGGCGGTCCGTCATGCCCTAAGACTATTCAGGTGCCCTGCGGACGCAGCCGCACCATCCGGGTGGTGCTGTTCACCAACGAGGAGAACGGCCTG
>CAZOIX010000604.1:0-3420 GCA_964579685.1 uncultured Mycobacterium sp. | reverse complement strand
GCGGTCATCATGATCGGCGCGAATGACATCACGCGCCCCAACGGCATCGGACCGTCAGCACGGCGGCTGGGTCGGGCGGTCCGACGGCTACGGGCCAGCGGAGCCGTCGTCGTGGTCGGTACCTGCCCGGATTTCGGCGTGATCACCGCGATCCCGCAGCCCCTGCGCTGGGTGGCACGCAGTCGCGGACTGCGCTTGGCGCGGGCGCAGGCATCGGCGGTACGCGCTGCCGGCGCGGTTCCCGTGCCGTTCTCCGATCTTCTCGCGCCGGAGTTCCGCAGAGCCCCCGAGGAGCTCTTCAGCGACGACATGTTCCACCCGTCGGGAGCCGGCTATGCGCTGGCAGCAAAGCAATTACTTCCCGCGCTGTGTAATGCGTTGGGCGAGTGCATCGATGGGCTTCAGCCCGAGGATGCGCTGGAGCCCAGGACCGCTGAAGGCAGCTCCTTGATGGCGCGGGTCGGCAACGTCAGCCGGCTGTGGCGTCGCTCGACTGGGGTCCCCGCACCCATCGTGGTACCCGCCAGCTAGTTTTTCTCTATCCGTTGATAGAGGAGTTCGTCATGCCTGAAGCCGTCATCGTCGCCACCGCACGCTCGCCGATCGGCCGCGCTTTCAAAGGATCACTCGCCACGATGCGTCCCGACGATCTGGCGACGCAGATGGTCCGCGCGGCGTTGGACAAGGTCCCCGCCCTGGACCCCGGGGACATCGACGACCTGATCATGGGCTGCGGTCAGCCCGCCGGTGAGGCCGGCTACAACATCGGTCGCGTGGTCGCTGTCCAGCTCGGCTACGACTTCCTGCCCGGGACCACGGTCAACCGCTACTGCTCGTCGTCGCTACAGACCACCCGGATGGCGTTCCATGCCATCAAGGCCGGCGAGGGCGACGTGTTCATCTCCGCGGGCGTCGAGGCGGTGTCGCGCTTCGGCGTCGGCCGGGCGGACGGCGCTGAGAACAGCAAGAACCCGATCTTCGACGAGGCGTTGGCGCGCAGCGACAAGCAGGCCGAGGGGGCGACCGAGTGGCACGACCCGCGTGAGGACGGACTGATCCCCGACGTCTACATCGCGATGGGCCAGACCGCCGAGAATGTCGCGCTGCTGACCGGGATCAGCCGCGAGGACCAGGACCATTGGGGTGTGCGGTCGCAGAATCGCGCCGAGGACGCCATCAAGAGCGGATTCTTCGAGCGCGAGATCACCCCGGTGACGCTGCCCGACGGCACGACGGTCACCACCGACGACGGTCCGCGCCCCGGCACCACCTACGAAGCGGTTTCGCAGTTGAAGCCGGTGTTCCGGCCGAACGGCACGGTCACCGCCGGAAACGCCTGCCCGCTGAACGACGGAGCGGCGGCGGTGGTCATCATGAGCGACACCAAGGCCAAGGAGTTGGGTCTGACGCCGCTGGCGCGCATCGTGTCGACGGGGGTGAGCGGGTTGTCGCCGGAGATCATGGGCCTCGGCCCGATCGAGGCGATCAAGAAGGCGCTGGCCAAGGCGGGCAAGAAGATCTCGGACATCGACCTGGTCGAGATCAACGAAGCGTTCGCGGTGCAGGTGCTCGGATCGGCACGGGAGCTCGGCATCGACGAGGACAAGCTCAACGTGTCCGGCGGCGCGATCGCCCTGGGGCATCCGTTCGGTATGACGGGCGCCCGCATCACCGCCACGCTGCTGAACAACCTTGCGACGTATGACAAGACGTTCGGGATCGAGTCGATGTGTGTCGGCGGCGGCCAGGGCATGGCGATGGTCGTCGAGCGGCTGTCCTGATTCTCGGTCGCCGTAGTGTGCACTCAGGTCGCAAAGCGGGCCGATTTCACGCTATTTCGCGATCTGAGCGCACACTAGCCGGCCACGCCCGGCGGACGCGGTTGATGATGTCCGCTGGGTGCGTGCCCGCGACGATGCGGATGTGTTTCCAGCCGCGGTGAGCGATGAACTCCGACCGCACGATGTCGTTTCGAAACACCCGACGTTCGCGATGGTGATCGCCGTCGTATTCGAGGGCGATCATGACGTCTTCCCAACCATGTCGAGGTAGTAACGAGCCCGGCCGAGGTCGTTGAACACCGGGATCTGCGTACGCGGTCGGGGAAATCCCGCGCGAACGAGTAGCAATCTAAGCCACGTCTCACGCGGCGACTCGGCACCGGAGTCGTAGGAGTCAAGAGCCGCCAGCAGTCGAGGGATGCCAGGAGATCCCGTGTGCCGACGCGCGAGCGCTTCGACGGTGACGCGGTCGAACCTGGTCACATTGGTGAGAGCATCCAGTTGTGCAATCGTCTCGTCGCCGCAGTTCAATCGCCCGATGTCGAATGCGGTGCGTTCCGGAGTAGTCACCGTGACTCCGGCCACCGTCTGAGTTTCACCCGGTGCCAAGCGGTCCCTCCTTGTCACGATCCCATCGGGCGGACGCGTGTTCGACCAGATGAGCTCGACCGGAGTGTCGTCGGCGATCCATCGCGTTCCGTGGATCGACGCAGCCGCCACGCCCGCGACGACGCCTCGCCGCCGCGTCCATAGCCACGCCCCCATCGTCTTCTGAGACAACGTCGGTGGCGCCTGGCCACCGAGGTAGACATCGGGGTAGAGCTGTCGATGGCGAGTGCGCAGCACATGCTTGTTGGCAACAGTGCCGTCGCGCAGCGCTTCGCTGCCGATGAATGGCTGGTCCATGCACGCATGCTGAGGATGTTCTCCGACAAGACCCTGCGATCCTCTACGTCCAGGACGCGTTGCTGTGGATAAATCGCGTGGCGCAAAGAAAAGCCCGGCACATTTCGTGCCGGGCTTTTCGCGATGGCTGCTAGTCGCTGTTGAAGTAGGACAGCAGCCTCAGGATCTCGAGGTACAACCAGACCAGCGTGACGGTCAGGCCAAGCGCGATACCCCACGCCGCCTTCTCGGGCGCGCCTGCGCGGATCATCTGGTCGGCCGCGTCGAAGTCGATCAGGAACATGAACGCCGCCAGCGCGATGGCGACCAGCGAGAAGATGATGGCCAGCGGGCCACCGCTGCGCAGCCCGAAGCCCTCGCCGCCGCCGACACCGAAGACCGCGAGCACCACGTTGAGAAGCGCGATGGCCACGAAGCCGAAGAGCGCGGCGACCACCATTCGGGTGAACTTCGGCGTCACCCGGATCGCTCCGGTCTTGTAGACGACGAGCATGCCGACGAACACACCGACGGTTCCGAAGATCGCCTGCGCGATCATTCCCGGGCCGCCGTTGGAGACGAGGTTCGCGAACAGGAACGACGCCGCACCCAGGAACAACCCCTCGAGGGCGGCGTAGCTCAGCACGATGGCCGGGTTGTCCTGCTTGCGCCCGAAGGTCGCGATCAACACCATCGCCAGGCCACCGAGCGCGCCCACGAGCGTGAACGGCATCATCAGGCTGAGGTTCTGGGC
>CAZOIX010000603.1:0-3429 GCA_964579685.1 uncultured Mycobacterium sp. | reverse complement strand
GTGCCGCCAGGCCAGCCACATCTCCTCGCATGACGCGTCAAACGCCACCGACAGGCCGGCGAGTACCCGGTCGTCTGGCCCGATCGGGCTGTCCTGCAGGAACATTCGTGCTTCAGCGTCGACGAAGGCTGCCGCGCTCCGGTGTGTGACCGCGACGCCTTTGGGGGTGCCGGTGGATCCGGATGTGAAGATGATCCAGGCGTCGTCGCGGCCGAGCGGCGCGGCGGCACGCCACCCGCGCGAGGATCCCTGCGCGCGGATCAGTCCCGCCTCGGTGATGATCGCGACCACGTTGGCCTCGGCGAAGACCAGATCGGCTCGTTCGTCGGGGTCGTCGGCGTCCACCGGCACATAGGCCGCACCGCAGGCCAGCGTCGCGAGGATCGCCACGTACAGCGCGTAACTGCCCGATGGCATGCGTATTCCGATGCGGTCGCCGCGTCCGATCCCCCTGGCGGCCAGCCATTCGACGCTTTCCTCGATGTCGGAGATCAACTCGGCGTAGGTGAGCTGGACCTCGCCGTCGTCGATGGCAGGCGAATCGGGGTGACGGGCCGCGGTGTCGTAAAGGATGTCGACCAGCGTCCGTGGTTCGGGCGCATGCTGGGAGCGCACGTAGTGCGCAGGTATCTCCGGCGGAAGGGCCCTAGCCACGGATACAAACTACTAAGCGGTGCGCGCCGCGCACACGCACCGCATGCGGTGGGTTTGGATTCCTCGATTTCGGTCAATCGCGAATACCTGGCACAATCACGAGCGGAGGGGAGTATTCCTTCGCCGCAGCGTCGTCATCACGTCGACCTCCATCGGGAGACCGGGGCTGCGGGCCGCGCGATGTCCGCGCGGTGGAAGAGACCTCCGGCGTTTTCGAGCTGCATCCGCGGCTCGCCGCGGCGACCGGAGGCTTTTTGTGAACGTTTCTCAACTCGAGTGGATCATCACGCTGGGCGTGACGATCGCGATTCTGCTGTTCGACGTCATCGTGATCGGACGCCGGCCGCACGAACCCTCGAAGCGCGAGACGGGCACCTACCTGACGATCTACATCACACTCGCGGTGGCATTCGGGGTGTGGGTGTGGTTCTTCCACGGCAGCCAATTCGGCCTGGAGTTCTTCGCGGGCTGGCTCACCGAATACAGCCTCTCGGTGGACAACCTGTTCATCTTCCTGATCATCATGGCCAGCTTCAATGTGCCCAGGAAGTTCCAGCAGCAGGCGCTGCTGGTCGGCATCATTCTCGCGCTCATCTTCCGCGGCATCTTCATTGCGCTCGGCGCGGTCGCCATCAATCAGTTCTCGTGGGTCTTCTATGTTTTCGGAGCGTTCCTGGTCTACACCGCGATCAATCTGGTACGCGACTCCGACCACGACGACGACGCCGAGAACTTCGTGGTGCGCTTCGCACGAAACCACCTGAGCCTGACCGAGAAGTGGGACGGACTGAAGCTGTGGGTGAAGGAGGACGGCAAACGGCTGATGACGCCGATGTTCCTCGTGATCGTCGCGCTCGGCACCACCGACCTGCTCTTCGCGCTGGACTCCATTCCCGCGATCTATGGCCTGACCCAGGAGCCGTACCTGGTGTTCACGGCGAACGTATTCGCGCTGATGGGTCTTCGCCAGCTCTACTTCCTGTTGGGTGACCTGCTGCGGCGGCTGGTCTACCTGTCCCAGGGCCTGGCCATCATTCTGGCCTTCATCGGCGTGAAACTGGTTCTGCATGCGTTGCACGAGAACGAACTGCCGTTCATCAACGGCGGCGAGCATGTGCCGGTGCCGGAGATCCCGACGCTGGCCAGCCTCGCTGTGATCATCGTGACGCTGCTGATCACCACCGTCGCGAGTCTGTACAAGACGCGGGTGCACGACGTGAAGAAGGACCAGCAGGAACCCCTCGACGAGGCCGACGACCCCGCGGTCAAGTGAGGGCTTCGTAGATCAGGGTGAAGTAGCGGTCGGTGCGGGCCGAACCCTCGATGCCCGGCCCCATCTTGTTCATCACGTAGGCAACGGTGGCGCGGCGGTCGGGGTTCATGGTCTCCCACGATCCGCCCCAGCCGCCCCAGAAGCAGATGCGTTCCTCGGGTATGAACGGAATGGATTCCCGGCACGGAAGGCCGAAGCCCAATCCGAAAGTCAGCGGGTGATTGAGAAGTACGAGATCCGGTCCGTCGGATTGGATCTCGAAGATCTTGTCGATGGTCTCCTGCCTCAGCAGCTGGACGCCATCCACCGCGCCGCCCAATGAGATCGCCGACAGGATCCGGGCCAGTGACCGGGCGTTGCCGTGACCGTTGGCTCCGCCGATATCTGCGCTACGCCACCCGTCGGTGTTGGCGACCGCGGGGTCCGGCGCCGGACCGGTGAAGGTCTTCAGCATCGGGGCGGGCCACTGATCCATCGGGGGCAGGTCGAGCGGCTCCGTCGCGGGAATGATCTCCGCGATCCGGTCGGCGTCGGCCCGGCTGGCACCGATCTGGAAGTCCGCGCCGAGCGGGCCCGCGATCTGGTCGCGCACGAACTCCTTCAACGTCACACCCGTCACGCGGCGCAACACCTCGCCGATGAGGTGGCCGTAGGTCAGGGCGTGATAACCCGACGCCGTGCCCGGCTCCCACCACGGCGCCTGGGCGGCCAGTGCGGCCGTCGACCCGGCCCAGTCGAAGACGTCCTCGACGACCACCGGCTGGTCCCACCCCGAAACTCCCGACGTATGTGACATCAGATGGCGAAACTCGATGTGCTGCTTGCCGTTCGCCGCGAACTCCGGCCAATACGTTGCCACCGGTGCGGCGGGTTCGACCAGGCCGCGGTCGATGAGCATCAGCGCCGCGAGGGCGGTGACCGTCTTGGTCGACGACCAGACGTTGACAATCGTGTCCTCGGTCCAGGGCACGGTGCGCGCCGCGTCGGCATGGCCGCCCCACATATCGACCACGAGTTGGCCGTCGATGTCGATGGCGATCGCCGCGCCGACTTCTTCGCCGCGCGCGATCTCATCGGCGAGCGCCTCGGCCACCTTGTCGAACCGCGGATCACAGTGTCCGGACAGCAGCTCATGCATCAGACCATCATGCGGGCTCTGACCTGTGTCTGTTCCGGCAATTGCAAAGTGGCGTCAACATCGGGGGAGTACGTTCTGCATGTCCGAGAGTCACTGTTGTATGAGGGAGCAGTTATGCACAGACTCACCATGGCGGTCGCCGTGGCCGCACTGTTGACAGGACCGATCCTCACCGCGCCGACAGCCGGAGCGGGATCGGTTCCAGATACGACCTATACCCAGCCCGCGGTGCCCGCGGTGCCGAAGGTCATCGCGCTCGACTGTGGCGGCACCACGGGCAACATGGGCTGCGGCCCCGGCTGGTTCTGGCGCGACGGATGGCGCGGATGGGCGTGCTACCCATGCTGACGACCAACACCTGTAC
>CAZOIX010000602.1:0-3432 GCA_964579685.1 uncultured Mycobacterium sp. | reverse complement strand
GGAGAGGATTATTGAAGACTATAGAGGTTCAACCTATAGTCGATTTTTGTAAGAACTATAAATCAGGTCAACATAATATGTTAGAAGGGGACGCAGTATGCTCTAGTGGCAGTACTCGTCCTCTTTCTCATACAGACAGTATTTTAAGAGAGATAGATAAAACCCTTGGTTTAGACCTTTCTGAGGCGTTAGAGGACGTTTTAAACAGGTATGCGAAGCAATATGGCATACAACCAGTAACTTTGACTAATAGTTGGTTTAACCTCCAATCTGAAGGGAGTGTCTTGAGACAACATAATCACCCCTTTAGTGTAATATCTGCTGCATTATTTGTTAATGCACCTAAGAATTGTAGTAAATTATATTTTGAAAATCCAAATCCTCATATAGAGTTTAATTATAGGTTGGATGAAAAAGGAAGAAATGAGAGTTTATATGAATATTGGCATTTTGAACCAGAATCAGGAGATTTAGTGATATTTCCATCATGGTTAAAGCATGGATCGATGTATGAAAAGAATAATAGTACTGATAGACTAGTCATAAGCGTAAATGCAGTTAGGAAAACCGACTAAATATAATTAGTTGTTATGTATTAAGTGACATATCAGGCTTTACCAGATGGATTATTCATTAATTCTAGTCAAGTTGCTGGCCAAGGTATATTTACCAATAAAGCACTAGAGATAGGTACTGATCTAGGCATGTCACACCTTATAATTGGTGATGAGATCATTAGGACACCGTTAGGAGGGTTTATAAACCACTCTGACACTCCAAATTGTGAAAAATATATGATAGATAACCGTTATTATGTTCGAGTGATTAGATCGATTGTTCCTATGGAAGAATTGTTTCTTAAGTACACCTTTTATACTGTATAATGGCATTAAAAGAAGTTTCAGGAACTAAAACTAATTTATCCCGTGCATTTAAAGATATTGCTATGGGATTTCGTCGTAATACAGTTACTAAGGATACTGGTATTGTTAAGAACGAAAATTCTATTAAGCAATCAATAAGGAATTTAATACTTACACAAAAAGGCGAGAGATTAATGCAACCTGATGTTGGGTGCGAAGTCTTTACCCTTTTATTTGAACCCTTAGACCCTATGACAGCTGACGCAGTTAGGGATGAGATCATAAATACTATTAATCAATATGAGCCTAGAGTTAGTCTTATAGATGTTACTGTCAATACAGTTGAAATCTATAACAAATTCGATGTTACTGTAGAATATCGCATTGTCGGACAACCTATTGTTGAAGAAGTCGATTTCGTATTAAAGAGACCTGAGTAATGCAACCAAATAATCTTACAGCATTAGATTTTACTGATGTAAAAGCTTCTATTAAGTCCTATTTACGGACCAGGGAGGAATTTACTGATTATGATTTTGATGGTGCAGCTTTATCATACTTAATAGATGTTTTAGCTTATAATCCGTACTATACTTCATTTAATGCTAATATGTCATTGAATGAGGCGTTTTTACCTTCCGCTACTGTTCGTGATAACGTAGTAAATATTGCAAAACTACTAAATTATGTTCCACGTTCTATTATTGCATCACAAGCAACGGTAAATTTAACGATTCAAACTAAGCAAACGAGTAATTCTTATCCAAGTACTATTACTCTTGCGAAAGGACCAGTTCTTTCAGGTGGAAAATACTTCTTTAACGTTACTGCACCTACTACAGCATCTGTTGATTCTGTTACAGGAATAGCGAATTTAAACAATCTTGTATGTAAGCAGGGATCTATTGTATCTTTCTCTTATATTGTCAATACTTTCCAACAACAAACTTATGTAATTCCTTCTCCTAACTGCGATATAAGCACTTTAACTGTTAGGGTAAAGGCAAACGAATCTTCCACAACATCAGATTTATATAATAGAGTAGATACTGTAACCAATCTTACCGCTACATCTAGGGTATTCTTCCTTTCTGAAGGAGAGGATATGCGTTATGAGATTAAATTTGGTGATGATAGTATAGGGCGTGCGTTAAAAGATGGTGAAGTTGTAACTTTAGAGTACTTAGTAACGGATGGTTCTGAAGCAAATGATATCAATAAGCTCTCATTTATTGGTCAACTTAGCGATTCTTTAGAGGCATCATACACTTCTTCAGATGCTACGCTAACCGTAGTTAGTAAATCTCAACTTGGTGCGGATGCTGAGTCAGTTGAATCTATTAAATACAATGCTCCACGGTATTATTCTTCTCAATATAGAGCAGTTACCGCACAAGATTACGCATTAATTACTAAAAAAGTATATGATAATGCAGATTCTGTAGTTGCATATGGAGGAGATTCATTAACACCACCTATTTACGGAAAAGTATACATTGCTATTAGAACAAAAACGGGATCGTTACTTAATGATCAGACGAAAAAGACTATTGCTGCGTCACTTAGAAACTATGCAATGGCATCTATTGACCCTGTAGTCATTGATCCAGATAATATCTACATATATCCGAAAGTTTTTGTTACTTATGATACTGGATGCGGATCTGATACATCAACAATTAAGACTAATGTATCAACAGCTATCACTAGTTGGGCTGGACAAACGCAGATAAACAATTTTAATTCAACCTTTAGATCACAAGAGTTTGAAAAGGCGGTTACATTAGCAGATAGATGCGTAACTGATGTGTCACTTCAGACTACAATTTTAAGGTACATCAATCCAATTACCAATTCAACCAACACATATACTATTTCTACGGGATCAGCACTTTATAATAGTGCTCCTAGTTCAACTGATTCTACAACAACTACGACAACTAAGGAACCTATTCTATTGTCTGGAACTTTTAGAACTTCAGATAGACCAGGTATTGATCAACAATTTGAGGATGATGGTTTTGGTAAATTAAAAACCTTCTATAATACTGGAACTAGAAAGGTTTACACTAATACTAGTGCGGGTACAGTAAATTATGACACTGGAACAATTGCTTTTGGACCAGTTAATATAATTGGATCTGGATCTAACGTATCTACAACTGCTGTTACAGTTACTGATTCTACTTCAGGTGTTGGTAGTGTCACGGATGCGTCACTTCTTCCTACTGGATTGCAAATTCCTGTTCAGTTTATCCCAGCAAACTCTAGCAGTATTCCTGCTTCTACACCAGGAACTATTATTAATATTGTTCTTCCAGAGATAACAGTTGCTGCAATTGGAACTACACCACCTCCCACTATACCACTAAATAGTTTGACACCAACAATCTTTGATCAAACACCATCAACGGTTGCAGTCACATCCAGTTCATCATAATTAGAGCATTAGATGACAAGTATCAATAAGGTATCACAGGCAGTCGCTAGGCAGACTCCCGAATTTGTAGAGAACGATTATCCTCTCTTTACCAAATTTCTTGAATATTACTATCAATCTCAAGAAAAG
>CAZOIX010000601.1:0-3435 GCA_964579685.1 uncultured Mycobacterium sp. | reverse complement strand
TCCGCCGCGGGTACGGCGGGGCAGCGGTGCACGACCATGCGCCGGCTGATCGTGCACTCCTCGGTCGCCGATGAACTCGTCGACCGGATCGCGTCCGCCTACCGGCAGCTGCCGATCGGCGACCCGGCGGCCGACGGCACGCTGGTCGGCCCGCTGATCCACGAAGCCGGATATCGCGACATGGTGAAGGCGCTCGAACAGGCGCGCGCCGACGGCGGCGAGGTGTTCGGTGGAGAGCGCCAGGAGCTCGGCGACGACGGCGCCTTTTACGTCGCGCCTGCGGTCGGGCGGATGCCGGCGCAGACGGAGGTGGTGCACAGCGAGACGTTCGCACCCATCCTCTACGTGCTGACGTATGAGGAGCTTGATCAGGCGATCGCGATGAACAATGCAGTCCCCCAGGGTCTTTCGTCGTCGATCTTCACCACCGACGTACGCGAGGCCGAACGATTCATGTCCGCCGACGGTTCGGACTGCGGTATCGCCAACGTCAACATCGGCACGTCGGGCGCGGAGATCGGCGGCGCCTTCGGGGGCGAGAAGCAGACCGGTGGCGGGCGCGAGTCCGGGTCGGACGCATGGAAGGCCTACATGCGCCGGGCGACCAACACCGTCAACTACTCGTCCGAGTTGCCGTTGGCCCAGGGCGTGCACTTCGGCTGAGCCCACTCGGGCGCGCACCGCCTCTTCCCACTTGTTCGACACGTGTTAACTAGACTGTGCACATGTCTGAGCCTCGACGGCGGCTGTCCCCAGAGGAGCGTCGCAACGAACTCCTCACGCTGGGCGCCGAGGTGTTCGGACAGCGCCCGTACGACGAGGTCCGCATCGACGAGATCGCCGAGAAGGCCGGTGTGTCCCGCGCGCTGATGTACCACTACTTCCCCGACAAGCGGGCATTTTTCGCGGCGGTACTGCGCGCCGAGAGCCAGCGGCTCTTCGACGCGACCAACACACCGCCCAAGCCCGGTCTGAGCCTGTTCGACCAGTTGCGCGAAGGCGTCATCGCCTACCTCCGCTACTACGAGGACAACCCGAACGTCGCGTGGGCCGCTCACGTGGGCATGGGCGCCTCCGACCCCGTCCTGCGCGGCATCGAGGACTCCGACAACGACCGTCAGGTCGAGCGCATTGTCGTCGGGCTGGGCGGCGATCAGCTGGACTCCAAGGTCGAACGCGACCTGCGCGTCGTCGTCTACGGATGGTTGGCCTTCATTCTCGAGATGTGCCGGCAACGGATGCTGGACCCATCGATCGACGTCGACACCGTCGCCAACGCGTGCGCGCACGCATTGCTCGATGCGGTCCCCCGGGTGCCAGGGATCCCCGAAACGCTGGTGGAGTTCATCGCGGCCGCACGTCGGTGAAACGTGTCGGTGGGCTGCGGCACGATAGCTAGATGAGCACCACGGCCATGAGCCGGTTCGGCCCGCTGACCCGCGAGTGGTTCACGGGCACGTTCGCGCAGCCGACGCCGGCGCAGGCGCAGGCCTGGTCGGCCATCGCAGACGGCGACAACACGCTGGTCATCGCCCCCACCGGGTCCGGCAAAACGCTGGCTGCGTTCCTATGGGCCATCGACCGCCTCGCGTCGTCCGAACCCAGGCCCCCGACAGCGGGAACCAGGGTCCTCTACGTATCGCCGCTGAAGGCGCTCGCTGTCGACGTGGAGCGCAACCTCCGGACCCCGCTGACCGGCATCGGCCGCCTCGCCGAACGCAGCGGGCTCCCCGCGCCCGACATCAGCGTCGGCGTGCGGTCCGGCGACACCACGCCCGCCAGACGCCGCGAGCTGATCATCCGACCACCGGACATTCTCATCACCACCCCCGAGTCGCTGTTCCTGATGCTCACCTCCTCGGCGCGCGAAACGCTGACCGGGGTGCAGACCGTGATCGTCGACGAGGTGCACGCGGTCGCAGGCACCAAGCGAGGCGCCCACCTGGCCGTGTCGCTGGAGCGGCTCGACCAGCTCCTCGAACGTCCCGCACAACGCATCGGACTCTCCGCGACGGTGCGTCCGCCCGAAGAGGTGGCCCGGTTCCTGTCCGGTCAGTCACGCACCACCATCGTGTCGCCACCCGCGGCCAAGACCTTCGACCTGTCCGTGACGGTGCCCGTTCCCGATATGGCCAATCTCGAGAACAACACCATCTGGCCCGACGTCGAGGAACGCATCGTGGACCTGATCGAGGCGCACAACTCCTCGATCGTCTTCGCCAACTCCCGGCGACTGGCCGAGCGACTCACGTCGCGGCTCAACGAGATTCACGCCGACCGGTCTGGAATTGGCGAATTGGCGATGCCGCACAACCCGAAGGTGGGCGGCGGTTTTCCGGCGCAACTGATGGCCAGCGGAGCGTCGTTCGGCGCGCCGACCCTGCTCGCCCGGGCGCACCACGGATCGGTCAGCAAGGAGCAGCGCGCGCAGGTCGAGGACGACCTCAAGAGCGGCAGGCTGAAGGCCGTGGTCGCCACCTCCAGCCTGGAGTTGGGCATCGACATGGGAGCGGTCGACCTGGTGATCCAGGTGGAGGCACCGCCGTCGGTCGCCAGCGGTCTGCAACGCATCGGTCGCGCGGGTCATCAGGTCGGTGAAATCTCGGCAGGCGTGCTCTTCCCCAAGCACCGGACCGATCTGATCGGGTGTGCCGTCACGGTCAAGCGCATGCTCGCCGGTGAGATCGAGACCCTGCAGGTGCCGGCCAATCCGCTCGACGTGCTCGCCCAGCACACCGTCGCGGCGTGTGCACTGGAACCGCTGGACGCCGACCGCTGGTTCGACGCGGTCCGGCGCAGCGCCCCGTTTTCCACGCTGCCGCGCAGCGCGTTCGAGGCGACGCTTGACCTGCTGTCCGGCAAGTATCCCTCCACTGAGTTCGCCGAACTGCGGCCACGGCTGGTGTACGACCGCGACGCGGGCACGCTGACGGCCCGCCCGGGCGCACAGCGGCTGGCGGTGACCTCCGGCGGCGCGATCCCCGATCGCGGCCTGTTCACCGTCTATCTGGCCACGGACTCCGAGAAGCCCTCGCGGGTGGGCGAACTCGACGAGGAGATGGTCTACGAGTCACGGCCGGGCGATGTGATCTCGCTGGGGGCGACCAGTTGGCGAATCACCGAGATCACCCACGACCGGGTGCTCGTCGTGCCCGCGCCGGGGCAGCCGGCCAGGCTGCCGTTCTGGCGCGGCGACAGCGTGGGCCGGCCTCCCGAACTGGGCGCAGCGGTCGGCGCGTTCACCGGCGAACTTGCCCGATTGGGCCGTGAAGAGTTCGCCGACCGTTGCCACACAATGGGTTTCGATGAATTCGCGTCGGACAACCTATGGCAGCTGCTCGACGAGCAGCGCCAGGCGACCGGAGTGGTGCCGACGGACACCACGTTCGTCGTCGAGCGGTTTCGCGACGAACTCGGCGACTGGCGGGTCGTCCT
>CAZOIX010000600.1:0-3444 GCA_964579685.1 uncultured Mycobacterium sp. | reverse complement strand
CCACGGAAAGTCTCGGTTTCCACGTGTCGCCGACATAGCTCTCGGTGAAAGGCGAGACGGTACTACCCAGCGCGGTATTCTCTGTCCCGTCAGGCGCGTATTGGCTGGTGGTGTAGATCGTCTCGGTCGTGCCATCGTCCGCTACGTCGTATGTCTGCGAATACAGCGCGTTGCCCTCATCATCCCTGGTGGGAATGAAGATGCCGTCAGGGAACGGGCTGTCCGAAAGCGACGGAGTTGTCAGACCGAATACCGAACCGACATCGAGGAAGATGGACGGCCTCAAACCGAGTTCGCGCACACCCGAACCAAGCGGAATCTCGAGTTCTGCCCGGCCGAGATAATAGGCGTTGCCACCGACGGCTTCGCGGTTGACCGTATCGGCGGTCTCGTCGCCATCATCGTCGGTCACCAGATAGGTACGCTCGACCGCGGGGCCTATTCCGCGGATGTCGAAACCGCGCAAGGACGGCTCACCCAGGAAGAAACGATCGGTGAGCTGCGTTTCACCATCCTCCAGATTGTGGATGTACCCTCCCTCCGCGTGGGCGGAGAAGATGAACCCGCTCCCCAGGTTCCAGTATCGGTCGGCCTCACCTCGGACGCGCAGGAAACGCGCATCTCCTCCAAGCCCCGCTGCCTCCAGCCCCAAGGACCAGCTCAGGCCACTGGTCGGTCTGTACGCGCTATCCAGTCGTTTGTAGGAAATCGTCCCACCGACGATCGAGCTGACCCGGCTGCCCAGCGCGTCGCACAGGTACCGCCCTGCGAGCAGCGGTTCGCAACTGGTTTCGCCATCCCCGTCGAGATCGGCAAAATAGCTTGCCTCGTCCAGCGTCACCTCATCGAGATTGAGAGTGTAGCTGCCGACCAAGGACATGTACTCCGAGAGCGGGACACCTAGTCGGAAGCTCGCTCCGGTGGTGGTTTGTGCATAGGTCGCGCTATCTGAGCTGGTGTAGTAGCTATTGTCGTAATCGCGGCGGTAAATGTCGGCACCGAACGAGATGTTCCGGTCGAAGACGTACGGGTCCACAAAGCTCAGGGCGACCGATTTGGAATAGCCGGAGAGGCTCGCGCTGAGGCCGAGCGTCTGACCGCGACCACGGAAATTCCGCTGTTTGATGCTCCCTGACAACAGGAAGCTTTCGGTCGAGGAAAAGCCTGCGGAAAGCTGCAATTCACCCGTAGCCTGTTCTTGGACATTCGCTTCGAGAACCATGCTGTCCGGGGTGCTCCCCTGCTTTTGATCGATCTCCAGCCCCTCCTGAAAATATCCGAGGGAATTGATCCTTGCCGCAGACCGCTTCACCGCCAGCGAATTGAATGGGTCGCCTTCGGCGACGCGAAACTCGCGGCGGATGATCTTGTCCTGGGTCAGAGTATTGCCGTTGACATCGACCCTCTCGATGTAGACCCGCGGCGCCTCCTCCAACTGGAAGGTCACGTCCATCGTGCGATTTTCCGGGTCCCGCCGGAACTGGGGGCGTGCTTCGGCAAAGGCGTAGCCAAAGGCGCCCGCAAGTTCGCTCAGTTGCTCGACATAGTCTTCTGTTTTCTGCGCGTCGTACCAGTCGCCGCTATTCACTTGGAGGTTGGCCTCGAGTGCGTCTGCATTCAGGGCACGGATCTGGCTTTCGACGGCGACCTTGCCGAATTTGTAGCGCTCCCCTTCCTCCACGACATAGGTGATGATGAAGTCCTGTTCGTCGGGCGTGAGTTCGGCAACGGCCGAGACGACCCTGAAATCGACGTAGCCTTGCGTGAGGTAGAACTGGCGCAGCTTCTGCTGGTCGAATGCCATCCGGTCTGGATCGTAGCTGTTGCCGGAGCCGAGGAAGGATGTGACGCGGGTCTCCTTTGTGACCATCTGATCCTTCAATTCGTCATCGGTGAACTTCTCGTTCCCGACGATATTGATCCGGCGGATCTTCGATTTTGGTCCTTCGGTGATCTCGAAAATCACATCGACGCGGTTCTGGCTCAGCTGCACCATCTTCGGTTCCACCGTGGCCGAAAAACGGCCCTGGCGTTTGTACAACTCGATAATGCGCGCGACGTCCGCCCTGATTTTGGCTCGCGTGAAGATCTGCCTCGGCGACAATTTGATCTCAGGGAGGATCTTGTCGCTCTTGATGCGATCATTGCCCTCGATGATGATGCGGTTGATAACCGGGTTCTCGGTCACCTTGATCAGGATGGCACCGCCTTCGTTCTGAATGGCGGACTCTGAAAACAGCCCCGTTTCGGCCAGGTCCTTGAGCGCATCGTCACCTTTGGCACTGGTGTAGGTCTCGCCGACCTTCAGGCTCAAATAGCTCAGAATGGTGTTCGGCTCGAGCCGCTCTGCGCCCTCGATGGCAATGCTCTCGATGAGGTCGCTGTCTTGGTTAGCCTGTTCGGCCAGACTCTCGGCGGATCGGCCTTGCTCCTGCGCGGCGGCCGATTGAGGTGCAAGCCCAAGGCATACAGCCATCGCGATGCAACTGGTCTTGTAATGCAGCATTGAATACCATCTGTATGAGCCAAACCCGCCCCCAGGTTTGTTTGCTGGCCCCCCGTATTTATTTGGCAGTTGAGCGCCCGTCGCGACGATTGGCCGCCATGCTCGGCAGAATTGCGAGAGCACGATGCAGCCAGTGTCCGGCAACTGGCTTCACGGCGAATGACCTCGTCATCGCTTGCCGCATTCCGGTTCGGACGAACCGGAACGAGGCGCGGCTTCCGGTCCAACTGCGGCCGCTGGAGGCTGCCCGGCGACGACACAGGACCGTTCAGGTCGACGACTTTCGATCAGGCGCCGGATCTCGTCTCCCTGCAGGCGACCGTTTCGATCGCCATCTGCGGCGTCGAAGGCGCGTCGCTGGAACGCGAGGAATTCCATAAAGTCGACACCCTCATCGTAGTTGGTGTTGGCCTCGATCAGGGTCATGCGCGAGACCGGCGCGAGCAGGATGTCGAACAGCTCCGACCCATCGTCCTTGCCGCGCGGTATGGGCACCGCATCGGGCACGATCGTCATCTCGTATGTGCGCGAGCCCCTGTCTTCATGCACCCGCGCACCGAGATCTTCCTGCCAAGTCGAAAACTCCGCGAAATCGATGGATTGGTCACCATTGCGATCCATCTCGGCAAAGCGTGTCCGAATGACTTGATCGCGGCGGTCCTGCTCGATCTGGTCGAGTTCCGCAGGTGTGGCTGTACCGTCCCCATCGACATCCGCCCGCTGAAACATCTCCCGCGCGGCGCTTTCGATATCCCTGAGCGAAATTTCCGGCATCCTGATCCGAGGCGGCCTGCCCTCGCCCGGAGGCCCTCGACCATCCGGCGCCGGATGCTGGGCCGCCGCAGGCGAGATCGCACGGAAGAGCGCCGTCGCAACGACCCGCGCGGCCGACTTCGGCATCAGGCTAGAAGGCAACATTGAGAGAAGCCGTCCCCGTG
>CAZOIX010000599.1:0-3450 GCA_964579685.1 uncultured Mycobacterium sp. | reverse complement strand
CGCCTACCTTGAGGCGGGCCTGACCAAGTTCGTCATCCGGCCGATAGGGCAGACCGACACATCGGAGTTCATCGACCGGTTTGTGGCGGAACTGCTTCCGCGTCAGAACTGACGCTCAGCGCTTCGACGATACGTCGCCATGAAGGTCGGGCCACGGCGGGCGACGAATCATCGCCGCTCCGGCGAGCGACGCTGAGACAAGTCCGACGAGAATGCCCATCAGCGTGATGCGGGTGGCGTCGACTGCAGGCGTCCACTTGGCGGCACCGTCTTTGATGACGAACACACCGAGCGCCCCGCCGCGGATCTTGCTCACCTGAATGACTGTTGTGCCGTCGGCGGTTTCGTACGGCTGCCCGTACACACGTGAGGTATCGGTTTCCACGGTTTCGCGGGTCTCTGAGACGTCTCGCAGGTTCATGCCTTCATGCTTACAGGACGCAGTAGGGAGGTTCTCTTGGTTATTGTCGCTGGTCACATCATCGTCGATCCCTCCATGCGCGACGACTACCTTTCGGGTTGCATCGACGTGGTTCGGCAGGCGTGCGCGAGCGCGGGCTGCCTGGACTTCGCGCTCTCAGCCGACCTTCTCGACGCCGGCCGGATCAACATCCTGGAACGCTGGGAATCGCAGGACGCCGTCGAGGCTTTCCGCGGCAGCGGTGTCGACGGCGAGCAGGGGCGCGTGGCGTGGCGTCACCGAGCACGCGTGGCGATACCGCGCATGGATGTGACGAGTTCCTGACGTTGCGGCTCGTCCAGCGGGGCCAGCAGGGTGTCGATCGCACTGGTTTGTCACCGGTCCAGATCCGCGAAAACAGCCTGCCCGCGTCTGTCAGCCGGATGATCAGACGCCGGCCGTCGCGCTGACAGCGTTCTCCCCAACGTCCAGACCCGCCGCGGTGAAGACACCCAGGCGGCTCGGGTAGCCCGCATCAAGATCGGGTTCGCACCGCAGATCGCAGGGCAGAAACTCCGCTGCTGTGGGCAAGCTTGAACCACCTTCGCCTCGGCGGAGGCTCAAGCGGGTAAGGCCGTTGCTAGCCTCAACCATGACGATCGATCACCGGTGGTGACGACCATCTCGGGGGTGTTCGCTGGCATCGCCGAGCGATCCGGCGCAAGCGGCGCCATCTGCTCGCGAGCCGAAATGGGTTTGTCTTATGTACTGTGCGTAAACTGCGCAGGCGGGGGAGGCGTTCGCACCGCTGCGGGGGCCTTCGCAAATATTCGAAACAAAGACGTCAGAGGCTAAAACTTGCCAGAAACGACCAGCGACGACCAGGGCCTCGAGCCGCACTTCGAGAACGTGCAGTCGCACTACGACCTGTCCGACCAGTTCTTCAGGCTCTTTCTCGATCCGACGCAGACGTACAGCTGCGCCTATTTCGAGCGCGATGACATGACGCTGGAAGAAGCGCAGATCGCCAAGATCGATCTCTCGCTCGGCAAGCTGGACCTGAAGCCCGGGATGACGCTTCTCGACATCGGTTGCGGCTGGGGCGCCACGCTCAACCGCGCTCTGGAAAAGTACGACGTCAACGTCATCGGCCTCACGTTGAGCGAGAACCAGAAGGCACACGTCGACAAGGTGTTCGCGGCATCACCCAGCACCCGAACCAAACGGGTGTTGCTGCAGGGGTGGGAGCAGTTCGACGAACCGGTCGACCGCATCGTGTCGATCGGCGCCTTCGAGCACTTCGGCCGCGATCGCTACGACGACTTCTTCAAGAAGGCCTACGCGGTGCTGCCCGACGACGGGGTGATGCTGCTCCACACCATCATCAAGCCCACCGACGAGGAGTTCCTCGATCAGGGCCTGAAGCTGACCATGAGGATCGTCCGGTTCTCGAAATTCATCATGGACGAGATCTTTCCCGGCGGGGATCTTCCGAAGCCCACCACTGTCGAGCAGCACGCTGCCGAGGCCGGATTCCAGCTCAAGCGCGCCCAGCGGCTGCGCCTGCATTACGCACGGACGCTGGACATCTGGGCGGAGAAGTTGTCGGCCCGCAAAGACGAGGCCATCGCGATCCAGTCCGAAGAGGTCTACGACCGCTACATGAAGTACCTGACCGGGTGCGCCGATCTCTTCCGTGAGGGGTACACGGACATCTGCCAGTTCACCCTGGCCAAGAGCTAGGCGCGGCTGCCGGCGCCCACCGTCGCGATCGCATCGATCACCGCCGACGGGGTGTCCAGCGACACGAAGGTCCTCGCGTCGGGCACCTCGATCAACGTCGAGTCTTCGAACAGCGCCGCCAGTTTGCGGCCGAGCGCCGGGGTGAAGGCGCGGTCGCGCTGACCCCAGACGATGGTGACCGGTTTGGTGAACCTGTGCAGCCGCGTCGCCACATCGGTCAGGTCCATCTTGGCGACCGCACGTAACAGCCGGGCAAGGTCGCGCCGGATGCGCACATCGGTGCGGGCGGGCTCCAGCCACGAGGCCGTCAGTTGGGGATCGGGTGTCAGGAGCAGTCCGAAGCCGAGCGGAGAATGCCGTAGCGCCTTGATCCTCATCTGCTCGAACAGCACCTTGATCGACTTCGGTCCACGCAGCAGCGCGAACACGATGGTGAACGGGAACGGCGGGAACTTGTCGAACGCGTCGCAGTTGGTCAACACCAGCCGCCCCACCTGGTCGGGGTGGGCATCGATGACCAGCTGGCACAACCCTCCGCCGGTGTCACTGCCGACCAGCGTTACATCCGAAAGGCCCAGCGTGTCGATGAAGTCTGCGATCATCGTGGCGACCGCAGGCGGGGACAGTTCGGCGCCGGCGTCCACGGGAATGGTGTGGGAGCCGAGCGGCCAGGTGGGCAGGTAGCACCGGAATCCCCGGCTGGCCAGGCCGTCGGCCACGCGGTCCCACAGTCTGCTGTCCACGAGGATCCCGTGGACGAACACCACGGGCGGGTGAGCCGAATCGTCGGGGCCCAACACGCGGTATTCAAGGGTGGTGTGATCCAGTGCGACCTGCGGCATGTTCGCTATCCTTTCCCTAACTTACAAACACTTGGTATGAAAGTTACGTGCAGACTGTATGAAAGTCAACGACCAGGCCGCATCGTCGGCGACGACTCGGCGCACCCAGGCAGAGCGCACGGCCGCCACCCGCGCACTGCTGATCGACGCCGGCCGAAAGCTGTTCGCCGACAAGGGCTTCAACGACGTGTCCACCCAGGCGATCGTCGCCGCAGCCGGGGTTACCCGCGGGGCCCTGTACCACCAGTTCGACGACAAGGCCGGCCTGTTCGCCGCGGTGTATGAACATGTCGAGCGGGACCTGGTCGAGGACATCGCCCGCCAGATCATGGAAGCCCAGCCCCTTGATCCGCTGGAGGCGATGCGCGTCGGGGCGCGCCTGTTTCTCGACGGCTGCGCGGCGCCCGATGTGCAGCAGATCGTCCTGATCGACGCGCCGTCGGTGCTGGGTTGGGACCGCTGGCG
>CAZOIX010000598.1:0-3452 GCA_964579685.1 uncultured Mycobacterium sp. | reverse complement strand
GGCGAAGATCTACGGCACCTGCCGCAAACTTTCACCCACGCGCGCCGGGCCCGCCGGATAATGCTGCAAAACGTCGGCCTATCACTGGGACTGATCGCTGTATTGATTCCGCTGGCGCTGCTCGGCATTCTCGGCCTAGCCGCCGTCGTGCTGGTCCATGAGGTCGCCGAAATCGTCGTCATCGCCAACGGTGTCCGGGCCGGCCGCGCCACAGTGCTGGTCACCGCGCCGGGGGAGCGCTCCGTGAGCCGGATTTCCGCGGCGCCGGTGGGCGCAGGTCAGTGAATGCCGGCAGATCCGCCTTCGCTCTCGCCGAGGCATTCGTAGTCGCGTCGATCGTCGGGTGTGCACGCGATCCCGGAGACACCGCGACTTGCACATGATGCTGTCTTCGGTTCTGCCCGCAATCGGCTTGTTCATCGCCACCAACGTCGACGACATCATCGTGCTCTCGCTGTTCTTTGCGCGCGGCGCGGGGCAGCGCGGGACAACGGCACGGATCACCGCAGGCCAGTACCTAGGTTTCGCGGGCATCCTGGGTGCGGCGGTACTTGTGACGGTCGGCGCAGGGGCATTCCTTCCTTCCGAAGTGGTCCCCTATTTCGGACTTATCCCCTTAGCCCTGGGACTGCGGGCGGCATGGGAAGCGCGGCGCGGCAACGATGAAGATGACAACGATGGAGGGATCGCAGGCAAGAACGTCGGTATTTGGGCTGTCGCAGGAGTTACTTTCGCCAATGGCGGCGACAACATCGGCGTCTACGTTCCCGTCTTCCTCAACGTCGTACCCGCGGCGGTAGTGGCCTACTGTGTCGTCTTCCTCGTCCTCGTCGCAGTGCTGGTTCTCGCCGCCAGATTCGTCGCTACCCGCCAGCCGATCGCCGACGTCCTCGAACGCTGGGAACACGTGCTATTCCCCATCGTTCTGCTCAGCCTGGGCATCTTCATCCTGGTGAGCGGCCTCGCTTTTTGAGGATTGCGGCCACTGCTGGCCGACACGATAAGGCTCGTCGACCACACCTACGTAGACGAGCAGTAGGAAGCGGTGTCGGCAGCGGCGTGCCTTAGGCCAACATGCGGAAGGGACTGAGAAGCTGAACCTGTGAAGGCGCTAGCGACTGGACTTGTCGCACTGGTGGTGCTGCTCGTCGTCCCGACGCCCGTCGCGAACGCGGACATGGTCCAGCGTATTGCGCAGGCAGAGGCCTACCTCACCACTCGTCCTGGCACCGTCGGCTATGTGTTCCGCGACCGCACAACTGGACAGGCGCACCGCAACGACGCCGCCGGCACGATGAGATGGACCGCGTCCACCATCAAACTCGCGATGGTGGTGGATCTGTTGACGCGGGCGCGCGCTGGCCAAATCAGTTTGAGTCCGGCCGACAGCCAACTCATGGCCGACATGATGCATTCCTCTGACAGCGACGCCGCCGATACGCTCTGGAAGCGCTACAGCGGACCCGACAACATGGCGTTCAACCGCAATTTCCCCGCCTATGGACTGACCAGTCTGCAGGCGCAACAAGGGTTCAGCGAAACGTATCCCTACTGGGGTTTCCAAAAATCGACGAGTGACGACCTCGACCGACTGATGAACTACACACTCACCAAATTGCCGCCGGCGCAGAGCGCGGCGATTGTCGCGGAGATGCAGCACCTCGATTCAAACCAACAATGGGGCGTGTGGGGCGCGGGTGCGGAAATGTCTCCGGGCAACAAGAACGGATGGTCACAGGAGCAAGGCGGGTGGGTGGTCAACAGCGTCGGTTTCGCGGGTCCACAACAGCGCTACACCTTGGCAATCATGAACTCACTCGAAGGGGAGGGCGGCTACGAAGACGGCGTTGAAACGACAACGCGCCTGGCCCAGATATTGCTCTCGCCGGCCTAGGGGTTGCCCGCAATAGTCGGAGCTGCGAAGTCCGCGCGCGGGCATATGATGCCATCGGTATTCAGCGTCAAAACTGGTGCGGGACTGAGGAAGACGGTAAGCGACACCTCGCAGTGAGGCGTGGCTACTGCCTCGACGGATGAGGTGGCCAACGAAAGGGGAGTGGCAAGGCTCAAACGGCCCGGCCCGCTCCGTGACAATGTACGTAGTTAATACGTAGATGAGCGTAACTCATTCGTACCATAGATAACAGGCCTCACATGCGCCGTAATCGATATAAGCAGGAATCAGATGACGAAGATCTTGGTCGCACGAGCACAGATCACCCCTCTGCTACCTGCACCACCCGCGCAGAAAACACTAATGCGCCACGGAGGTGTGAGCCCAGGCGCTCCCGACGACCGGTCAGGCAAGCCGAACGCTTCGGTGGACGTCGATCGGTGCGACGCCGAACATTTCGTGGAACGCGCGGTTGGCATGAGAGCTGTCGGCGAAGCCGGCGGCGTGAGCCGCGTCGGTGATTGTCCCTCCCGTACGCGCGACTTCCATCGCTCGGATCAGGCGCGCCCACCGGACATAGGCTGGAAAGGACAGACCGACGTCGCGCGCGAACAGCCGGCCTAGCCGGTCGGCCGACAGATGCACCGCAGCAGCGACGTCGGTCAGTCGAACTGGGCCGCTGAGGAGGTCGGGTATCAACGTGATGGCAGCCGACACAGCCGGGTGCGTTTCGGCGTGAGCGTTAACTTGTTTTTCTGGTCGGACAAGCTCGGCGATCACGGCATCGGCTGCAGCTGCGAGATCGTCTGATCGCGGAAGATCTGCCGAAAGGCGTTGAGCCGCTGCAATCCATCCATCCACCTCTGGCCTCGTGGTCCGGTCGACGAGAGCTTCGACTCGGCGCCCGTATGCGCTGGCCGAATCGAGATAAATCATGAGTCCAGTCGCTGCGCCGGCATCCACAGCGTGTGCGGCGCCAGACGGAATGACACCGACGCGACTCTGGGCACTGTGTCCGGACGAGTCGGTGAGAAGCACAGGGTCATCGGCGGCGATGGCGATCTGAACGGCCGCATGCGAGTGACCATGCGCGGCACCGAGGCGGCCGCCGTAGATCAGCCGACCCGGCTCGATCACCGCTGCACCCGACCACGTCACCTCTTGAGTATGCCGTCGTCGGCCCCGGCGCCTAGAGACTTCGACGACTCGCTTCGCGTGAAGGTCACCGGATCTGTACATGCGCCGCGGTCTAGACACTTTGAAGACTGAAGACATGGCGAAGACACTTGTTCGGTACGGCTACGTGCCGCTGATGTTGATCGGTATAAACGGCGCCGCGATCGGGCTGGCACATGCACCGTGGGCTGAGTCATGGATGGCTGCGCTCATTGTTGCGGCGATCGGATTGTCGTTCGTCGCTGAGCGGATTCTGCCCTACACCGATGAATGGAACACCTCGGTTGGTGATGGGCGCCGCGACGTGGTGCACGCTTTCATCAACGAGACCTCGCTGCTCTTTACAGTGCTGGTTATCCCGCTGATGGCCGCGCTGTCACCA
>CAZOIX010000597.1:0-3455 GCA_964579685.1 uncultured Mycobacterium sp. | reverse complement strand
GTCGAGGGTGATGCGGCCGAAGTCCATCGCCACGGTCGTGGTGGTCTTCGAAGGCGTCGCCTCAAGGCCGTCGACGCCGTCGGACGCATTCGTCACCAACGCCTCGGTCCGCAGCGGCATGATCTCGGAGACTGCGCCCACGAACGTCGTCTTGCCCGCCCCGAAGCCGCCCGAGATGACGATCTTCGTCGAGGCGGCGGCATGCCGCCGCTCAGAGTGCCCTGAGGCCACGCAGCGTCCTTCCTATGAGCTCTCGTCGATCCTGGACGGTCGCCGATTCGCCGAGGGTGGTGTGCACCTGCAGGTACCCCTGGGTGACGAGATCACCGATCAGGACCCGAACCACGCCCAGCGGCAAGGCCAGGCCGGCGGCGATCTCGGCGACGGACGGCGCGTCGACACTCATGTCGAGAATCTGCCCACGCACGTCGTTGCCCGGCCACCGCGGCGGCTGCTCGGTCGCGAGCTTTCCGATGGGCGCCTCCAACGGCAGATCAACCCCGGGCTCGGTGCGTCCGGCCGTCAGCGTGTACGGCCGGACGAGGCTCGGTAGGTCGGAGACTTCCTGTTCCCATTGATCGTCCATGGGCGGCTCACGAGTGCTGTGGTGCGCGCCGCCGCGATGACTGCACCACGGTGCCCACTCGTTCCACCAGAATCGCCATCTCGTAACCGATTTGGCCGATGTCGCAGTTGCGCGAAGCAAGTGTCGCCAGATTCGAACCGTCGCCGACCCGCATCAACAGCAGATAGCCGTTCTCCATCTCGACGATGGACTGCATGACATAGCCGCCGTCGAAGAGCTGCGCGGCACCTGTCGACAGGCTGGCCAGACCAGACGAAACCGCAGCCAGCTGGTCGGCACGTTCGACCGGGATGTGCTCACTGGAGGCCATCAACAGTCCGTCGGCGGAGACCAGAACGGCGTGCGTCACTCCTGATACTTCCCTGGCGAATTTGGCGACCAGCCAGTCGAGCGAATCGCGCTGCGTCGACTGCGGCGGATAGGACGGGTAGGTCACTGGGTATCGGTTCCTCTTGTCTCTCGCGCGTGCGAGCGACCTGCCTGGACACCACCGAAATGGCTGCTGATACTCGCGCGGACCGCGTCGGGGTCGCGTTGCGGTTGAGCTCCGCCCTCCGAGGATGCATCGTGCTCGGCGGAGCCGAACTCAGGGGCCGATGCTACCTCGTCGTCGCTGTCGGCGCTGTCGTGAGCGCCGCGCTTGCGATGATGCCCACCACCACCACTAGCTGCGGATTCAGCCGCGCCCGGCACCAGGCGCGCACCGGGCTCGCGTACCGGCAGACCTTCTTCGGTGTGCTGCCGAACAGCGGTGTCGTCCGCCGCCTCGGCGGCCGACCAACCGCTGTCCCACACCGATTCCCAGTTCAGATCAGCACTGTTGGCCAGGTCGGTCGGATCGACCAGCCATTCGGAGAGCATCCGCTGGTAGATGGCGTCATCGGCACCCGCTGTGTCCGACGGCACCGACGGCGCGCCCCGCTCAGGGGTCTGCGCCGGCATGGAGTCCTCGGGCCAGCCTTCATCGACCTGTCCCCGGTGGCCGACCGTCGGCGGCGCCAGTGCCGCCGGAATATCAGATATCCCACTGGCGCCGGGATCACGCTGAGGCAACCATCCCACCGGCGCCTCGGACCGCCCGTTACGCGCATCGGAGAACTCGTCGAGCGCCAAGGCGGTCGCGATGCCCGCGTGCGCGTCTGCGGGTGACGCGGGTTCGGGGAATTGGAGGGGCGAATCCGCCGCGCCGAGCAATTCGCGGGGCACGAACACCCCGGCCGTGGTGCCCGAATTCGGCTCGCCGGCAATGGTGCTGCGCAGTCGGACCACGAGTCCGTGCTGCAATGCAAGGCGTCCGACGACGAACAGTCCCATATGCCGTGCGGTGTAGGGGTTGACCTCGCCGCCGGACTGCAGCCGGGTGTTGGCCACCCGCAGATCCGAATCGGTCATGCCGAGGCCGATATCGCTGACCTCGATGACGAGGCCGCCGTTGCCGGTGTGCACTGCAGACACCCGTACCGACGAGGTCGGGGGCGAATAGCGCAGCGCATTGTCGAGAAGCTCGGCCAGTAGATGAACCAGGTCACCCGCCAGGGGCCCGACGATCTCGCTGTCGGGCACCGTCGCGGTGACGACCCGGGTGTAGTCCTCGACCTCGGAGGCCGCCGCGTTGATCACCGCCGAAACGGGCACCGGCTCGGCCTGTTCGCGGGGCACTTTCGCGCCGGCGAGCACGAGCAGGTTGGCGCCGTTGCGGCGCATCCTGGCGGCCAGGTGATCGAGGCGGAACAGGCTCTCCAGCCGCTCGGGATCTTCCTCGTTGCGCTCGAGCCGGTCGATCAGCGACAGCTGCTGGTCGACCAGTGAGCGACTGCGCCTCGACAGGGTCTCGAACATGTCGCCGACCTGCAGCTGCAGCCGCGACTGTTCACCCGCGAGTTGCACCGCCTGGTCAGCCAGCTCGTCGACGGCATGCGCGACCTGACCTACTTCCTCCGAGGTGTACACCGGGACCGGAGCGATCGGGCCCGGGTCGCCACCTGCCCGCACGTGCTCGATGGCCCGAGCCAGATCATCGTGTGCCACCCTCAGCGCGCTGTCCCGCAGCCGGCGAAGAGGTCGCACGAGTGAGCGCGCCACCACCATCACCACGAACAGCGCCAGCAGCATCGCCGCGCCGACGATCGCCGCGTCGCGAATCGCGGCCGTGCGCTGCGCGGCTTCGGTGAAACTCCGGTAGACAAGCAATCCGCCGAACGCCCCTGCGAGGACGAGCGGCACCACGACGATCGCGAATACTTTCCAGCGGACCGGCCAATTCGACACCGACCACCGGCGCGGGAGCTCCGAGTAGGCGCCCGGATTTGGAGGATGATTCATAGGCTTCCTGCTATTCGCCCGCACATGCAGGCCGGCGTTGTGCGCCTGGCAATTGGTCGAGTATGCCAGCACTGCACTGTCGACGACATGATTCCGAGTTGCTTTATGACTACAGAGCAAACACGTTTTGGATGCCAACCTCATCGGCGCGATGATCTACGAATGTTCCGCGTGCTGTTCTACTCGCCGCGCATCGCACCCAACACCGGTAATGCGATCCGAATGGTCGCAGCGACCGGTTGCGAATTGCATCTCGTCGAGCCGCTTGGATTCGATTTGTCCGAACCCAAACTACGGCGCGCCGGCCTCGACTACCACGACCTCGCGTCGGTCACCGTCCACCGCGACCTGAGCGCGGCGTGGAAGGCCCTGGCCCCGCGCGGTGTGTATGCGTTCACCGCACATGCCCATGCGCGATTCAACGATGTCGACTACGAACCGGGTGACGTGATGATGTTCGGTCCGGAACCCTCCGGTCTGGACGCCGCGACCTTGGCCGACCCGCACATCACCGAACAGCTGCGGATCCCGATGCTTCCGGGCCGCC
>CAZOIX010000596.1:0-3462 GCA_964579685.1 uncultured Mycobacterium sp. | reverse complement strand
CGAGTGGCGGGAAGAGATCCCGCTGATCGAGGAGTGGTTCGAGTTCGTCGGCGAGAAGCTGCCGACCGGCATCAAGGACGAGTTCGACGCGCTCAAGCATCGTCTCGCCGAAGCCGACTAATCACTTAGCGCCGAAGCCCCGCCCACCGCTGGCGGGGCTTTCGCGTCTGCGCACCCACTTGACACCTGTCAAGTTCGGGCATCGTAGAGTTCACGTCATGCAGATTCGCGAGCATGCCGACGCGACCCCCGACAAGCCCGCCGTCATCATTCATCCGGCCGGAACTGTCGTCACCTACCGGGAGCTGGAGGAGCGGGCCAACCGGTTGGCACACCATTTCCGACGGGCCGGATTGGTCGAGGGCGACACCGTCGCGGTGCTCATGGAGAACAACGAGCACCTGCCGGCAGTGATGTGGGCGGCGCGCCGGAGCGGCCTGTACTACACGGTCGTGAGCACCCACCTCACGCCACCCGAGGTGGCCTACATCATCGACAACAGCGGCGCGACGGCCGTGATCGGCTCCCTTGCGACGCGCAAGGTCTGCGAGGGCCTGGCTGGGCTGGGGGCGCTACCCGCTCTGCTCCTGATCGCCGACGACGATCTCGACGGATGGCAGCGCTATCCGGAGTGTGTGGCGTACGATCCGGGCACGCCGATCGACGACGAGATCGAGGGCGATCTGCTGCAGTACTCGTCAGGAACCACGGGTCGTCCCAAGGGAATTCGCCGTGAACTCACCCACGCCAAGCCTGCCGACGCCCCGAATCTGGTCTCGGCGCTGCTGATGGCGATTCAGATGAGCCAGGACTCCGTCTACCTGAGCCCGGCACCGCTGTACCACACCGCGCCGTGCCTGTGGACGATGAGCGCGCAGGCGATGGGTGTGACGACGGTGATCATGTCCAAGTTCGACCCCGAATCCGCATTGGACGCCATCCAGAAGTACCGGGTCACCAGCGGCCAGTTCGTGCCGGCGATGTTCGTCCGGATGCTGAAACTGCCTCAGGCGGTGCGTGATTCGTATGACATCTCGAGCCTGCACCGAGTGGTGCACGCCGCAGCGCCGTGCCCGGTGGACATCAAGAAGCAGATGATCGACTGGTGGGGCCCGGTCGTCGACGAATATTACTCGTCGTCAGAAGGCGCCGGCATCACCTTCATCTCGGCCGAGGAATGGCTGAAACGCCCTGGCTCCGTTGGTAAGCCGCTGCTCGGTGTGGCGCACGTCCTCGACGACGATGGCAACGATCAGCCGCCCGGCCAGGCCGGACAGATCTACTTCGACCTGGGTGTGGTGCAGTTCGTCTACCACAAGGATCCCGAGAAGACGGCGGCGTCACGCGACAAGCACGGCTGGGTGACGGTCGGGGACGTGGGCTATCTCGACGACGAGGGCTACCTGTTCCTCACCGACCGCAAGCATCACATGATCATCTCCGGCGGGGTGAACATCTACCCGCAGGAAGCCGAAAACATGTTGATCACGCATCCCAAGGTGCTCGACGCCGCGGTGTTCGGCATCCCCGACGACGAGATGGGACAGAGCGTCAAGGGTGTGGTCCAGACCGTCGATCCGGCCGATGCCACCGACGAGTTCGGCGATGAGCTGCTGGCCTGGCTCCGCGACCGGCTGGCGCACTACAAGTGCCCGCGGTCGATCTCGTTCGAGGCGCAGATGCCGCGCACCGAAACCGGAAAGATGTTCAAGCAGGAGCTGATAGAGAAGTATTCGTGACACCAGTGGAGCTCGCGTCCGGCGTGCTCGTGGCGGTCGGATCGCCCTCGGACGACGCGGCTTTCACGATCACCGAGGACGATTGCGACGACCGTCGCATCGTGACGGTGGCGTCGGTGCCTGAGACGCTGGACCTTCTCCGACAACGGTGTGCACGGTGGCCGCACGCCGCCGCGGTCTGCATCGATGTGTTGGCGGCCCATGACGCCGACGCGCCGGCGTTCAACGGTGTCATCACGGAATCGCTTGCCTACTCCACGTTGCAGGCCGGACCCGAGTTCGCTCGCTGGCTCTCAGAGCGGGGCTCGGCACGGCCGGTGCTCATCGATGATCCGGTGCAGGCCGAACGCGTCGAGGGCACCCTCTACGTGCGGTTCAACCGGGCGCCGCGGCACAACGCCTTCTCGACCGACGCCCGTGCCGCGCTGCTCGAAGTGCTCGAGGTGGCCCGGCTGGACCCGTCGGTGACCGATGTCGTGCTGTCGGGTATCGGTCCGTCTTTCTGCAGTGGCGGCGATCTGGCCGAGTTCGGCACCTTCGCCGATCCGGCCAGCGCTCATCTGGCCCGCACGCGGCACAGTCCTGCGCTGGTCCTCGACGAGCTGACGACGCGCTTGGGTCGGCGGTGTCGCGCCCAGGTGCACGGTCAGGTGTTGGGCAGTGGCCTGGAGATGGCCGCCTTCTGCGGCTGGGTGCAGTCGCGGCCGGATGCCGTTTTCGGACTGCCGGAGCTGAGCCTGGGTCTGATCCCTGGTGCGGGCGGCACCGTCAGTATCACGCGAAGGATCGGGCGGTGGCGGACGGCGTATCTGGTGTTGAGCGGTCGGACCATCGATCCGCCGACAGCACTGCGATGGGGTCTGGTCGACGAGCTGGTGTGATTTCGGTGCGCAAACAGCCGCCCAGCGGTCGTTAGCGCACCGAAATCGCAATTAGCCGGAGCGCCGCAGGGTCACCCGGTAGGTGTACTGCTCGGGCAGGAAATGGCTGACGGACAACTCGACGGGATGCCGGCCGGTGTCGCTGTAGAGCCTGTCCACTCTCAGCATCGGGTGGCCGGGCCGGCAGGACACCGCATTCGCGACCGCGTCGTCCGCCGACGCGACGGTAATCGACTGTGCCGCTTCGGCGATCGGTTCGACGAGGTGTGGCTCGAGCAGGCCGATCACCGTATGTGTGCCGACCGCACCGTCCTTCAGGTCTGGCGAGTCCAGGATTGCATGGGCGACGGTGGGCGCCAGGTGCACGGTCGTCATCACGAACGGCACGCCATCGTGAAGCCGTCGGAAGACCACCGAATAGACGATGTCGTCGTCGAGTCGCAACCTGCTGGCAGCCTCGAGGTCCACCCGCCTGCGCAGGCCGGAGAGCACTTCCATGGTGGTGTCCTCGGACAGGCTCATCAGGTCTTCGATCGAGCCGAGCTGACGCAGATATCGTTGCCCCGCCTCACTGGCGTAGGTGCCACGCCCGGGCACCCGGTACACCACTCCCTCGGCGACCAGATCCTGAAACGCCCGGCGCACCGTCTGTCGCGAAAGGCCATGGCGCCCGACGAGTTCGGATTCGGTGGGAAGACGACTGCCGTCGCTGTAGCGGCCCGAGGCGATATCGTCGCGAAGCTGTTCGCGCAGAGTCTGATACGCCGGCGCGGAGCGCACTAGATTCCGCCGCGGGCGACCAGCTGTGCGGCGATCACATTGCGCTGGATCTCGTTGGTGCC
>CAZOIX010000595.1:0-3462 GCA_964579685.1 uncultured Mycobacterium sp. | reverse complement strand
GGCATCGACTCATCCACCCAGTCGTGCAAGGTCGTCATCTGCGATGCGGAGACCGGCGCGGTCGTGCGCTCGGCCAGCTCGCCGCATCCGGACGGCACCGAGATCGATCCCCAGCGATGGTGGTCGGCCCTGCAGACAGCCGTTGCCGCCGCCGGCGGCCTGGACGATGTGTCGGCGGTGTCTGTCGGCGCGCAACAGCACGGCATGGTCTGTCTGGACAGCTCGGGCGGTGTCGTACGAGATGCGCTGCTGTGGAACGACACTCGGTCCAGCGCTGCTGCCGACGCGCTCGTGGCTGAGTTGGGCGCCCATGAGTGGGCGAAGCGTGTCGGCGTGGTGCCCGTGGCGGCGATCACGGCCGCCAAACTGCGATGGCTCGCCGATCGCGAACCCGGAAACGCCGATGCGACGGCCGCGGTGTGCCTCCCGCACGACTGGCTGACCTGGCGGCTGAGCGGTTCGGGCGATATCGCCGACCTGCGCACCGACCGGAGCGACGCGAGCGGCACCGGCTACTTCTCCGCGGAGTCCGACAGCTATCAGCTCGACCTGCTCGAAACGGCCATGCACGGGAGGCGGCCCCAAGTCCCGACGGTGCTGGGGCCCTCCGCGCGGGCCGGACACACGCTGACGGGTGCGGTCCTCGGGCTGGGTGCCGGCGACAACGCAGGCGCGGCTCTCGGGCTGGGCGCGGGCCCGGGTGATTGCGTCGTCTCGCTCGGGACGTCAGGTGTGGTGAGCGCGGTCGGTGATGTCGCGCCGCACGATCCCGACGGGATCGTCGCGGGTTTCGCGGACGCCAGCGGACGGCAGCTGCCGCTCGTCTGCACGCTCAACGGCGCCCCCGTGCTTGCCGCGGTCGCCACGACGCTGGGCGTCGACTTCGAAGAATTGGACCGATTGGCACTCTCGGCGCCTGCCGGCGCAGAGGGGCTCACGCTGGTGCCGTACTTCGACGGTGAACGGTCGCCGAACCTCCCGGATGCCGCGGGCGCGCTGCACGGGGTACGCACACGAAATCTCAATGCCGCCAACGTTGCTCGCGCGGCGATCGAAGGCCTGCTCAGTTCGATGGCTTACTGTATCGACAAGATCACCGCCCACGGTGTCGACGTCCATCGCATCATTGTGGTGGGCGGGGGAGCGCGCTCGGAGGCGGTGCGGCGCATCGCTCCCGCATTGTGGGGCGCACCCGTGCAGGTACCCACCCCCGCGGAGTACGTAGCCCTTGGCGCCGCCCGCCAGGCTGCATGGACGCTCTCACAGGATGATTCGCCACCGCAGTGGTCGTCGGGAATGACCGCGACGTACACGGCC
Source organism: uncultured Mycobacterium sp. (assembly GCA_964579685.1). GTDB lineage: Bacteria > Actinomycetota > Actinomycetes > Mycobacteriales > Mycobacteriaceae > Mycobacterium. The sequence goes on along the minus strand of CAZOIX010000595.1, from coordinate 2,145 downwards.
GAGCCCACACCGCACGTGCTCGAGCAGTACCGTGCTGCGCAGTCTCTGACCCTGGGCCAGTGAACTTCGCGTGGGAACCGTTGGCCGACGGCGTCTCTCGCTGCCGCCTTCCGTTCCTGGACGTCACGGTGGGCCTGGTGTGGAGCAGTTCCGGGGCGCTGCTGATCGATACCGGTACCACGCTCACGGAGGCCCACGCGGTGCGCGCGGACGCCGAGGCGCTGGCGGGCCGCGAGATAAGCCATATCGTGCTGACACACCATCACTTCGACCATGTCTTGGGAGCCTCGGGGATCGACGCCGCCGTGTACTGCGCACCTGCGGTCGCGGAGACGATGACCACCCATCCCGAGCGCTTGCGCGCGGATGCCGTGCGGTACGGCGCGAACCCAGGGGAGGTTGACGCCGCCATCACCGCGATGCGGGCACCGGAGCACGTGACGACCTCCGATGTCATCGATCTCGGCGCTCGGATGGTCTCGGTCAGTCATCCCGGCCGCGGCCACACCGACCACGATCTGATCGCCGTCGTCGACGGCGCCGAACGGGCCGTTGTGTTCTGTGGCGATCTCGTCGAAGAGTCCGCCGACCCGTATATCGATGCCGACTCCGATACCGCGCAATGGCCGGCCACCCTGGATCGGTTGCTGGCCATCGGCGGGGAGAGCGCCCGCTACGTGCCCGGTCACGGCGCGACGGTGGACGCCGCGTTTGTCCGTCGACAGCGCCAGTGGCTCCTGCGAGTGTGACGAAGTCCCGCCTGCAAACGTGACGTGGCTCATTGCCCGTCCCGGTCTAGTTAGGCCACCCTTACCGTTCGTTTCGCTGATGAATGGCTGGAGGTGCCATGAGGGCCGACCTCGAATTCGCCTATGACCTCACGCTCGACGAGGCGCGACGGCGCAGCGCAGTGCTGGAGGCCATCGGGCACGACTGGGACCCGATCACGGTGCTCGCCGACGAGCGGCGAGCCGCAGAGATGCTGTACTCGAACCTCGACGACGACCAGCAACGGGTCTACGACGACCTCGTCCGCGCCGGGGTGCTGCCTGATCGGACGGTCGCTCGTGCTGCCGATTGATCCCACTGCCGACCGCGGACGTCGGGCCTGGTTGCCCTGCCCGTGCTGCGAGCACGCCACCGGATGTGAGGACTGCCGGGGCCGCAGGAACTGTGCCACCCACTGGCAGTACCTGCTGAGCAACAAGGGCACGCTGGTGCATCTGCAGTGCTCCGATTGCGGCTACCTGTGGTCGACCGACACACGCAAACGCGCACGGCGACAGCGCCGCGCGGCCTGAACGGCTAGGGGCCTGCCTGCGGGCGCGGCCATTGCGGCCGGGGGAGAACTCCCGGAGCAGGTCGCATCCGGTCCAAGACCGCCCTCAGCGGCGGCCAGTCGGCTCTGCCACGGCGGGTCACCGCGTAGGCGGTCAACACCGCTTCGGGTGTCGACAGCCCAAGCACCTTGACGCCGCTGCTGGTCGGCCTGCCGAGGGGCAACAGGCCGACCCCGAAGCCGGCGGCGATCAGGTCCTCGACGAGGTCCAGGCTGTCGATCTCGTGGGCGATACGCGGCGCGAATCCCGCAAGCGACGCCAACGTCCGCACCGCCGTTTCGTCAGCTGTGTTGCGGGAGTTGACAATCCACGTCTGATCCGCGTACGCGCCGATATCGGCGGGTCCGTCGGGAAAGCTGGAAGGCACGCCTAGCCCCACGTGATCGACCACAGGGCCTCGGCCTGCAGCACCGCACCTGGTGACGCAGGCGCCAGGTTGTAGTCGTAGGTGAGTGCCACATCGAGGTCGTCATCGGTCAGCAGGGCGAACGCCTCGATGGGCTCGTACTCGCTGATGACCAGGCGCACATCGGGATACTGGTCGGCAAGGTCGGCGACGATAGGCAGCAACGACACCCGGATGCCGGTGGCGAACCCGCCGATACGCACCGTGCCGGAGGGCTCGGCATCGGGATCCAGGTCCAGGCGCGCGCGGTCGATGGCGGCGAGGATCGTGACGGCGTGGTCGGCGAGTCGAGTGCCCGCCGGGGTCAGCCGGACCCGGCGGCCGTCGGGTTCGATCAGCGGCGCGCCGGCCTCCTTCGCCAGCGCAGCGATCTGTTGCGACACCGTCGACGTCGTCAGG
>CAZOIX010000594.1:0-3476 GCA_964579685.1 uncultured Mycobacterium sp. | reverse complement strand
GGCACGCCCGCTCGGGCTGAAGAACTGAACGCTATGGTTTGACCATGCGGTTGCTGGTCACTGGTGGCGCCGGGTTCATCGGCGCCAACTTCGTGCACAAGGCGGTGGGCGACCACGAGGTGACGGTGCTCGACGCGCTCACCTACGCGGGAAGCCGCGAGTCGCTGACGCCGGTCGAGGACAAGATCAAACTGGTGCAGGGCGACATCACCGATTCCGGATTGGTGGACAAGTTGGTCGCCGAGGCCGACGCGGTGGTGCACTTCGCCGCCGAGACCCACGTGGACAATTCGCTGTCCGGGCCCGAACCCTTCCTGCATGCCAACGTCATCGGCACGTTCACCATTCTGGAGGCGGTGCGCGCACGCGGGGTCCGGCTGCACCACATCTCCACCGACGAGGTGTACGGCGACCTCGAACTGGACAGCGCGCAGCGGTTCACCGAGTCGACGCCCTACAACCCGTCGAGCCCGTACTCCTCGACGAAGGCGGCCGCCGACATGCTGGTGCGCGCATGGGTGCGCTCCTACGGTGTGCGGGCGACGATTTCGAACTGCTCCAACAACTACGGGCCCTATCAACACGTCGAGAAGTTCATTCCGCGCCAGATCACCAATGTGCTGACCGGGCGGCGACCCAAGCTCTACGGAGCAGGGGCCAACGTGCGCGACTGGATCCATGTGGACGATCACAACAGCGCGGTGAATCGCATTCTCGCCGACGGTCAGATCGGGCGGACGTATCTGATCGGCGCCGCCGGGGAACGGGACAACCTCACCGTGATGCGGACCATCCTGCGGCTAATGGACCGCGATCCCGACGACTTCGACCATGTCACCGACCGCGCCGGCCACGATCTGCGGTACGCGATCGACGCGTCGACGCTCCGCGACGAATTGGGCTGGAGCCCAACGCACACCGACTTCGACGACGGGCTTCGCGACACCATCGACTGGTATCGCGCCAACGAGTCGTGGTGGGTCCCCCTCAAGGACAGCGTCGAAGCCGGATACGCGGGGCGCGGCCAGTGACAGCTCGCGAGCTCAGCGTCCCCGGTGCGTGGGAGATCACCCCGCGGGTGCACGCGGATTCGCGCGGTGGCTTCTTCGAATGGTTCAAGGATTCCGAGTTCACCGCGTTCGCCGGCCATTCGTTCGACGTACAACAGGCCAATTGTTCGACATCGGCCGCAGGCACGCTGCGCGGACTGCACTTCGCCCAGGTGCCGCCGAGCCAGGCGAAGTACGTCGGATGCCCACGCGGCAAGGTGCTCGATGTGGTCGTCGACATCCGTGTCGGATCGCCGACATTCGGGCGCTGGGATTCGGTCGTCCTCGATGACACCGACCGGCGCTCGATCTACCTCTCGGAGGGACTGGGCCATGCGTTTTTCGCGCTGGAGGACCACTCCACGGTGATGTACCTGTGCTCGGCGCCCTACAGCCCGGAACGGGAACACACGATCAACCCGCTTGATCCCGAGCTCAACATCGTGTGGCCGGAATTCGACGGCGGACCGATCCTGTCCGACCGCGACCGCGCCGCTCCGACGCTGGCGGAGGCCAAGGCGGCCGGGCTGCTGCCGACGTGGGACGAGACGCGCGCTTTCATCGACGGGCTGGGACAGCGCGGCTAGCATCCGAGGATGCTGGCGACCGACATCGACTCTGACGGCATCGCGATCCTGCGACTCGACAACGAGCGGCGCCGAAATGCGCTGTCGATCGCGATGCGCGACGCGATCTCCGACCTTCTCGAAGACTGGGCATCCGATGATCGGGTGCGCGTCGTCGTGCTCACGGGCACGGGTACGGCGTTCTGTGCGGGATTCGATCTCACGGAGTTCGCCCAGACCGATATCGCCAGCACTATCAGCGAAAGTTCCCGCCGGTACCACATGGCGTTGTGGGGTTTCGCCAAACCGCTGATCGCTGCGATCAACGGTGCGGCGTTCGGCGGTGGATTCGACCTCGCGCTGTTGTGCGACCTGCGCATCGCGGTACCCGACGCGGAGTTCGCCCATCCCGAGATCAAATTCGGCGCGCCACCGCTGTTCACGCCGTTGCAGTGGATCGTCGGCGCGGGCATCGCGCGCGACCTGTGCCTGACCGGCCGGCGCATCGGCAGCGCCGAAGCCCATCGATTGGGTCTGGTGAACGCGATCGCCGATCAAGACCGCCTCCTGGACGAGGCCAAGGCGACCGCCAGGGTGATCGCCGAAGCACCGCAGCCGGCGCTGGAGGCGACGAAACGGTACCTGGTCTCGAGCGCGGGGGTCACCTTCGACGAGGCGTTCGCGGTCGAGCACGACCGCGTGTTCGACGAGTTCCTGCTCGGCGGTTGATGGGTCCAGACATGGCCTTGCGCATGCCATCCGGACATTACTAGGATATCCAAGTATCTATCAGCGAGGGACGCGATCATGACCACACAGATTTCCCATTTCATCGACGGAAAGCGCGTAGCGGGACAATCCACCCGGACGGCCGACGTCATGAATCCCAGCACCGGTGAGGTGCAGGCCAAGGTGCCGATGGCATCGCGGGCCGATGTCGACGCGGCGGTCGCCGGAGCCGCCGAGGCGCAGAAGGAGTGGGCCGCGTGGAACCCCCAGCGCCGCGCCCGCGTGATGATGAAGTTCATCGAGCTGGTGAACCAGCACGTCGAAGAATTGGCCGAACTCCTCAGTCTCGAACACGGCAAGACCGTCCCCGACTCCAAGGGCGACATCCAGCGCGGCATCGAGGTCATCGAGTTCGCGATCGGCATCCCGCACCTGATCAAGGGCGAGTACACCGAGGGCGCGGGCACGGGCATCGACGTCTACTCGATGCGCCAGCCCCTCGGCGTGGTTGCGGGTATCACGCCGTTCAACTTCCCGGCGATGATCCCCTTGTGGAAGGCAGGTCCGGCGCTGGCATGCGGCAACGCATTCATCCTCAAGCCCAGCGAGCGCGATCCCTCGGTGCCGGTCCGGCTGGCCGAGCTGTTCCTCGAAGCCGGTCTGCCACCCGGCGTGTTCCAGGTGGTACACGGGGACAAGGAGGCCGTCGACGCGATCCTCGAGCACCCTGACATCAAGGCCGTCGGGTTCGTGGGCAGCTCTGACATTGCGCATTACATCTACTCCGGTGCCGCCGCCAACGGTAAGCGGGCGCAATGCTTCGGCGGTGCGAAGAACCACATGATCGTGATGCCCGACGCCGATATGGACAACGCCGTGGACGCACTGATCGGCGCCGGTTACGGCAGCGCGGGTGAGCGCTGCATGGCGATCAGTGTCGCCGTCCCCGTCGGCGAGCAGACCGCGGACCGGTTGCGCGCCAGGCTGATCGAGCGGGTCAACGGCCTGCGCGTGGGCCACAGCCTCGATCCGAAGGCCGACTACGGCCCGCTGGTCACCGAGGCCGCGCTGGCCCGGGTGAAGGACTACATCCAGCAGGGCATCGACGCGGGAGCCGAGGCCGTCGTCGACG
>CAZOIX010000593.1:0-3489 GCA_964579685.1 uncultured Mycobacterium sp. | reverse complement strand
ACATCGTCCTCGCCGAAACATTCGTGCGCACAATCGAACTCCTGGACCCGCTCACGATCTGGCTCCGACCGGCCACGCTCAAACGGATCGTCGGCCGTCGGTACTTACCGCGCGGATAGGAAATCCTTTCCTTTCGGGACGGGAATCCTGGCGGCGCAGCGATTACGGACGGCACGTCGCCCGTTCGACACTTACGTCGACCACCTAGAAGCGACCTCCGCCGGACGGCGCGACGCAATACACGGAGACCACCATGAACCGTTCCGCCCCTGGACTGACCACCAGTTCCGCACCCGCTCGTTGGACCGTGCGCGCCACCCTGGCCGCGGGTGTGCTTGCCCTCGCGGCCAGCCCGTTCGCCGCTCTCGCCGTCGCGAACGCCGACTACAAAGAATCCGACTTCGCATCGTGTCTGGAGCGCGACATGCCCACGGACTACTGCTGCGAACACGCCGGCGGTGTCATGCGCCAGGGCGCGTGCATCAATCCGGACGACCTCAGGCTCCCGAGCGGAGGAGCCGTGCTGGAGACTCCGTCGACACCGTCGACGCATGTTCCGCCGCGGGTCCTCACCGACGTGTCCTCAGGAACGTTTGTGGAAGTTCAGCCGACGCCGACGACCAAGCCGCCACGCGTCACCGCCGACGCGCCGATGTTCACCACCACGCGGTGAAGCTGGTCCCTTGAGCGCACCGCGTCATCACCCGTTGTCCCGCCATGTGATCACCTGCTTGAGAGACGTGAGGTCGTAGCCGTCGTCGGAGGTGAGTTCGATCTGGAACAGCGTGACGCCGGTCTCGCGGAACGCATCGGCACTATGGGCGTCCTCCCAGAGCGTCGAGCGTTCGATATCGGCGCCGTTGCGGCCGAACGTCGCTGCCAACTCGTCGACGCGGTCGCTTGACCGGCGGAACGCGTCGAGATCCTGGAACGCGTGCCAGATATCGGCGTGCCTGGCAACCGCGGGCAGCGAGCGCTTGGGGCCGGTTCCGCCGATGAGAATCGGCAACTTGCGAACGGGCAGCGGATTCAATGCGGCGAGCCGGTTCTCGATCCGGATCAGGCTCTCGTCGAACAGGTCGAAGCGGGAGGCGAAGGTGCCGAAGTCATAACCGTATGTGGTGTAGTCCTTTTCGTACCACCCCGCGCCGAGACCCAGGATGAGCCGGCCTCCGCTGATGTGGTCGACGGTGCGCGCCATGTCAGCGAGCAGATCCGCGTTGCGGTAGCCGACGCCGGTCACGAGGAGCCCGATCTCGGCGTGTGAGGTGATCTCGCCCCACGACGCGAGCGCAGTCCAGCCCTCGAAGTTGGAGACGTCGGGCTGTTCGTTTAATAGGACGGGCTTGCCGTCGACGATGGCCTCCATTGCCGGGCGGTGAAAGTGGTCGTAGCCGAAGATCACGTCGACGCCGAGGTCATCGGCGGCCAGGACGGCATCGCGCCACGTGGCGTAGTCGGGCGTGCCGCCGGGCTGGATCTGCACGGCGACGCGAACGGGACGGGTCATGAATGCTCCTGGGTCAGGGGAAGGAGGCGACTCTTGACCCAAGCTCACCAAGTACGGGTTTATTCCTGACGCAATGTCACTCTGAGGGAGACGTCATGGATATATGTGCGCAATGACGCTGTCAGAGTGACATCGCGCGCGACTTATCCCAGGATCGCCCGCGCTGTGCGTTCCGCGATCAGCATGACCGGTGCGTTCGTGTTCCCGGACGTGATGGTGGGCATCGTCGAAGCATCGGCCACACGGAGGCCGGCGACTCGATACACGCGGCAGTCGGTGTCGACCACTGTCGCAGGTGACCGCGAAACGCCTTGTGCATCAAAGGCTCCCATCGCACAGGTGCCCACCGGATGAAAGATGGTGGTGCCGAGTTCACTGGCTGCGCTCTGCAAGTCGTCGTCGCTCACCAGTTGCGGACCGGGAAGCAGCTCCTCGGGCCGATAACGGGCGAGGGGCGGTGCCGCCATGATCTGTCGAGTCATGCGGAGTCCGCGCACGGCGGCTTGACGGTCGGCGTCGGTGGAGAGGTAGTTGCAGAGGATCTTCGGGTTCGTCAGAGGATCCGCGTCGGCAATGCGCACGTGACCACGCGAACTGGGTCGCAGGTTGCACACCGAAGGAGTGATGGCCCCGAACGGGTGTAGGGGTTCGCCGAACTTGGGCAACGACAAGGGCTGCACATGCCACTCCAGATCGGGGCTGGCCAGCGCGGGGTCGCTCTTGGCGAAAGCGCCCAACGTGGAGGGCGGCATGGTCATCGGGCCTGATCTCATCAGCAGGTACTGAAGTCCCATGCCCGCACGGGTGATCCAATTCCGGTACAGGGTGTTGACGGTCCGAACGCCCCGTACCCGATAGACCGTCCGAAGCTGCAGGTGGTCCTGAAGGTTTTCACCCACTCCGGGCAGATCGACGGCCACCGGCACGTGGTGCCTGGTCAGCACGTCGGCGGGGCCCAGACCCGAGACCTGCATGAGATGCGGCGAGCCGATCGCTCCAGCAGTGAGGATCACCTCCCGGCGGGCGTGGACGTCGACGACGCGGCCGTCTTTGAGCAGTCGCACGCCGGTGGCGCGGTGGGCAGCCGTGGTCCAGGCGCCGCGACGCTGAGCGTCGCAAACCTGGTCATCCATCAGCAGTCGCAGGGCCTGCGTGTGGGTGTAGACGGAGAGATTGGGTCGGTGGGCGATGGGATGCAGGAACGCATCGGCCATCGACCAGCGCCGGCCGCGCTTCTGGTTGACGTGGAAGTACGCGCTGCCGGCGTTGTCGCCCCGGTTGAACTCGTCGATGGGGGCGATGCCCATCTGTGCGGCCGCGGCCTGCCAGGCGTCCAGGATCCTCCAGCGCACCCGCGGCCGCTCGACGCGGATCGCGCCTCCGGCGCCGTGCCACTCGTCGGCTCCGCCGAAGTAGTCCTCCAACTCCTTGTAGATCGACAGGGTCTCGCCGGGACTGCCAGGGCCACCCCACAGCCATCGATCGTCACCGGTGGCCTGTGCCCACAGCTCGTAGTCGCTTGCCTGGCCGCGCATGTGGATCATGGCGTTGATCGACGAGCAGCCGCCGATCACGCGGCCCCGCGCGTAGAGGATGCTGCGGCCGGCCAGACCGGGGTCGGCCTCTGTCGTGAAGCACCAGTCGGTGCGGGGGTTGCCAATGGTGTAGAGGTAACCCACGGGCACCTTGATCCAGAACCAGTCGTTTCTGTCACCGGCCTCAACGAGGAGCACACGGTGGTCGGGGTTGGCGCTGAGCCGATTGGCGAGCAGACAGCCGGCACTGCCTGCTCCCACGATGATGAAATCGAACTCGGCGTTGGGACTCATACCGCGATCGTTCCTCCATGGTGTCGGATGCGTACGCCAGTGTGCGCGACGCCGGCGGGGCGGTAGGGCGGTTGCGGACTTGGCTAGAGAATCGGCCACTGGATATCGGCGGTATCAAGTTGTGTCGAATTGTCTGTTTAGCTGGGTGTT
>CAZOIX010000592.1:0-3495 GCA_964579685.1 uncultured Mycobacterium sp. | reverse complement strand
GGGCTCAATCGCGTTGCGCCGCATCGCGCTTCCGGCCTCCGGGCTGTACCCCCTGGCGACGTTCGGCCTCGGAATGGTCGCCTTCGCCGCGGCGGGCAGCGCCCACGCCAGCGGATTCCTCGCTGCCTATCTGGCCGCCGTGGTGCTGGCCAATTCCGGCCTCCCGCATCGCTCGGCCACCCGTTCGTTCGCCGAGGGCCTCGGCTGGTTGGCCCAGATCGGCCTGTTCGTCCTGCTCGGCCTGCTCGTCGATCCCGGCGACTTGGCCGCCGAGTTGGTCCCGGGGATCGTGATCGGCCTCGTTCTGCTGCTGGTGGCCCGGCCGTTGTCGGTGTTCGTCTCCCTGGTCGGATTCCGGGTTCCGTGGCGCGAGCAGGTTTTCGTCTCGTGGGCGGGCCTTCGGGGCGCGGTGCCCATCGTGCTGGCGACGTTCCCGATCGTCGCGGGCGTCCAGGACAGCATCCGGCTGCTCAACATCGTGTTCATCCTGGTGGTCGTGTACACGCTGGTTCAGGGCCCCAGCCTCCGACTGCTTGCGCACCGATTGGGCCTGATCCCGAAGGAAGCCACCAGGGAGCTGCAGGTCGAGGCGGCGCCACTCGATGTGCTGGATGCAGAGCTGCTGACGATGACCGTGCAGGAGCCGTCCAGGTTGCACAACGTCACGGTGCTGGAGCTGCGCCTCCCCGACCCGAGCGTGATCACGCTGATCATTCGTGACGGCCATACCTTTGTCCCACAGCCCGACACCCGCATCGCGATCGGCGACGAACTGCTGATCGTCACCACCACCAAGACGCGGGCCGAGGCCGAGCGCCGGCTTCGCGCGGTGAGCCGACGCGGCAAGTTGGCCTACTGGTTCAACGAGCGCGGCGAAGCCGAATAGCGCACTCGGGGCTAGCCTGGATGCAGTGAGATTCGCATTCAAGACTTCCCCGCAGAACACCACCTGGTCGGACATGCTTACCGTCTGGCAGGCCGCCGACGACATCGAGGTATTCGAGTCCGGCTGGACCTTCGATCACTTCTATCCGATCTTCTCGGACTCCACGGGGCCGTGCCTGGAGGGCTGGATCACGCTGACGGCGCTGGCCCAGGCGACCAGGCGGCTGCGCGTCGGTGTGCTCGTCACGGGCATTCACTACCGCCACCCCGCCGTGCTCGCCAATATGGCCGCCGCCCTGGACATCGTGTCCGATGGGCGCCTGGAACTGGGCATCGGCGCCGGCTGGAACGAGGAGGAGTCCGGCGCCTACGGCATCGAACTGGGCACCATCAAGGAACGCTTCGATCGGTTCGAGGAAGCCTGTGAGGTGTTGACGAGCCTGCTGTCGAAGGAGTCCACGACGTTCGACGGCAAGTTCTATCAGCTCACGGATGCGCGCAACGAGCCAAAGGGCCCGCAGCACCCGCATCCGCCCATCTGCATCGGCGGCAGTGGCGAGAAGCGCACCCTCAAGATCACCGCACGGTACGCCCAGCACTGGAACTTCGTCGGCGGGCCGCCCGCGGAGTTCGCCCGCAAGCGCGATGTGCTCGCGCGACATTGCGCGGACATCGGTCGGGATCCCGGCGAGATCATGCTGTCCTCCCACGTCCGGCTGGACCCGGAACGCAACTACGGCAAGGTCGTCGAGGAGGCCGCGGCGCTCGGCGAGGAGGGCCTGGATCTGGCGATCATCTATCTGCCGCCTCCCTACGATCCCGAGGTGCTCGAGCCGCTCGCCGGCGAGATCCGGGCATCCGGGCTGCTGGACAGCTAATAATGCTGACGGTCACGAAAATATAACGATTCGGCAAAGGAAGGGTCGCGCGGCGGCCAACCGCGGAATTGACGCGTGTGAAGTTCGCTAGACGCCGAAGCGAAGCAGTTCGTCGGCGGTGATCAGCCGCTCGGCCTTCGCGGGGAACTCGCGGCTCTTCAGGGGGTGTCGGAACAATGACCAGGCGATTCGATTCACCCGTGACCGAGATAGCGGGTTGAGGTACACAGTGATGACTCCTGCGTCGATACCGATAGCTGCTCGGGGCCTTACCCTAGCGCAATGCCCTCACCAAGTCATTAGATACCGGCGAGTTGGCAAACTGTACGAGGCGCGCCGATAAATCATCTGCTGTTTCTGATGTGACTAATGGTGCTGGAGTGACATCCCGTGGAGCCTACCCGTGTCGCAGAAATACGTCATCGAGCGTGACCGTCCGCAGCTTCCGCGCGCGGATGATGTCGACCAATTGCCCGTAGACATGCGTGACCGGTACGTGGTTGAGGTGACCGATGACGATCGCCTGCGGTGTGAAATAGGCTTCGGCCATTTTCACGATCTCGGCCTCGGGGATCGGCTCGTGGTCCTCCAATGTCCCGGACCACGCCGTATCGGTCGTATAGCCGAGTTCGCCCGCCACCTTCTCCACGTGCGCATTGTGCGCACCGTACGGCGATCGGAAGTAGGGCCGCACATCGACGCCGTAGGTCTTCCACAGGAAATCATGATTGTGCCGAAATTCCTCGGCGACGGCAGTCAACGGAAGCTTCGTCAGGTTCGGATGCGACCACGTGTGATTGGCGAGTTGGATATGACCGTCGTCGACCATCGGGCGCAACAGGTCTAGGTGGTCGGTCCACGACGGGTAGATGCCGTTGACGAAATAGGTCAATCGCACGCCGGTGTCCTTGGCGAACTGCGTATACGCCCGCAACACGTCGCTGTTCACCCCGTCATCGACGGTCAGCGCCAGCAGATCTCCGTCACCCGGCAGGCTGCTCAGCACCCCGCCGGGCAGCTGGATGCGTGCCGATGACGGCGGCGGAGGCAACACCGCCGCGGATGCCCTGGCCGCGGTCCCGGCGGCCTCGGCGACACCGGCCACGCGTGGTTGCGCATCCGTCGTGCATCGACCGAGCCCGACTGCGGTGAGCGTCGCCATCGACAGCGCCACCAGCAAGTGGCGCCGGTTGAGCTCCAATCCGGCGCGCGGGACTCGGTAGCGGCCCGTCATCGCCCCTACTGTCCCGCGGGCGCGCGCAAATATCGGACATTGCGCAGCGTGTCGCGGTTATCGCTGCGGCACCGCCGTCGGCTTGATCGGCGCAGGAAGTGCGGTCTTGCCCATCAGGTAGCGGTCCACACCGGCGGCCGCCGCGCGGCCCTCGGCGATCGCCCACACGATCAGCGACTGCCCGCGGCCCATGTCGCCGGCCACGAACACCCCGGGCACCGTCGTGGCGAAATCCTTGTCGCGAGCAACGTTTCCGCGGTCGGTGAACTCCACGCCGAGGTCGGTCAGCAGCCCCTCACGCTCCGGGCCGACGAAGCCCATCGCCAACAGGACGAGGTCGGCCTCGATGGCGGTGCGTTCATCGGCGGACAGTGACTCAATGCGGGCGAGCACGTCACCGAAGCCGCTGGTGACATCCACCCCCAGTCGCTGGAATGTGGCCGAATGCTTGGCGAAGACGTCAGCGAAGAACACTTCGACACACTGACCGAAGATGAT
>CAZOIX010000591.1:0-3496 GCA_964579685.1 uncultured Mycobacterium sp. | reverse complement strand
CCGGGCCCGGGGCGTCACCAGGTGATCAGCCGCGCCGCTTGGTCTTGATGATGTCGAGGCGCTCCTTGAGCAGCTCCTCGAGCTCATCGACCGAGCGGCGCTCCAGCAGCATGTCCCAGTGGGTGCGCGGCGGCTTGGTCTTCTTGGGCTCCGGCGCGTCACCCTCGATCAGGGTGCCCTCCATGCCGTTGCGGCACAGCCAGGCGTGGGGGATCTCGGCGTCGTCGGCGAACGGGACGTCGAACTCCTCGCCGTTGTCGGTGCGGTAACGAGCCACCTGGCGCGGCGCCAGGTCGTGGTTGCGGTCGGTCTCGTAGCTCACGGCCCCGAGGCGACTGCCTCTCAAGACGCGATCAGCCATGTCAGCTCTCCTCAATACATGCAAGTTGTCCGGCAGAAACAACGCAGCGGCACGACACGCAGTTCCCGACTCAACCCACCATGATACCGGGATTCTCGCGCCGATCGGTTTACAGTCTGGTCCGTGGTACGTCGTCTGCGTTCTCAACCGTGTCGTTGGTGCGGCCGCGACGTCGCGGATGCCGGGCTGGGCCGGCGCAGGCAATACTGCAGGCAGTCGTGTCGCCAACGGGCCTATGAGCAGCGCTCCGTCGTCAAAGGCACGTCACTGGCGCCCGACGCCGTGGTGCTGACCGCCGACGAGGCCGCAGAACTTGCCGATCGCGTGTATCAGGTCAGGTGTGCCGCTGAGGACGTTTCCACCGCCGTCGCGGAGGGCGCGGGCGGCTCGGAGCTGCGCCAACTGTGCGACGCGCTGATGCGTGCGGCGAAGGCGGCGGACGGCTGGCGGTAGTTTCGAACCTTCGGGGAGGGCTGCTCGTCGTTACGATGACCTGCAAAACTCCCGATGGGATCCGCCGTGACGTTGTCAACACCTGAGTCGACCCCCACTTCGACCGGCGTGTGGCGCTTCGACGACTTCGTCCTGGACACGCGTCGCTACGAATTGCGCTGCAACGGCGACGTGATCCGGGTGGAGCCGCAGGTGTTCGACGTGCTGACCCAGCTGGTGAGCAAGTCCGAACGGTTCGTATCGAAAGAGGAGTTGTTCGACTCCGTGTGGGGCGGACGCTTCGTCACCGAGGCTGCGTTGACCAGTCGCATCAAGGCTGCCCGTCGCGCGCTCGGCGATGACGGCGAATCGCAGCGCTTCATCAGGACCGTTCGTGGCCGCGGCTACCAGTTCGTCGGCACCCTCCTCGGCGACGCGCCTGCGCCGCACGAGGCGGTGGTGCGCTCATCCGCGCCAGCGCCGAGCGAGCCGGCGGTGCTCGACGAGCCGCCGCCGCGTCAGCACATTGCGTTCTGCCGGTCCGTGGACGGCGTACGGCTCGCCTACGCCGTGGCGGGGGATGGCCCGCCGCTCGTGCGGGCGGCGAACTGGATGACCCATCTCGGTTACGACATCGAGAGCCCGGTGTGGAAGCACTGGGTGCGTGACCTGTCAGCCCGACATCGGTTCATTCGCTATGACGAACGCGGGTGCGGTCTATCCGATTGGGATGCAACAGATTTCACCTTCGATGACTGGGTGGCTGACCTCGAGTCCGTCGTGGAGGCACTCGGCATCGAACGGTTTCCACTTCTTGGCGTGTCTCAGGGCGGCGCCGTCGCGGTGGCGTATGCCGCCCGCCATCCCGAACGGGTCAGCCACCTGGTGCTGAGCGGCGCATATGCGCGCGGACGGGCCGTGCGTGCGACCGGCGAGGACGAAAAGCGGGCCGCGGCACTCGATCTCGACCTCGCCCGAGTGGGCTGGGGTCGCGACGACCCCGCATTCCGGCAGGTCTTCGCCGCGCAGTTTCAGCCCGACGGTACGCGCGCCGACTGGGCCGCATTCGATCAGTTGCAGCGACGCACCACGTCGCCGGAGAATGCGGTGCGTTTCCTCGAGGAGTTCGGCCGCATCGATGTTCGTGATCTGGCGCGCGACATTTCCTGCCCGACGTTGATCATGCACTCACGTGACGATCGCCGGGTGCCGCTGCGCTTCGGCGAGGAACTGGCGTCGCTGATTCGGGGTTCGCGACTCGTCGCGCTCTCCAGCAACAACCACCTTCTGACCGCATCCGAGCCGGCATGGCAGGTATTCCGGGCCGAGATCGACGCGTTCCTCGCGGCGTAGCGCCAGCCGCGTATATCTCCACGCAATCTCCATATGTTCTTCATGCAATGCCGGTCTCGGCCGACCATGCTGGTGACATGAAAAAAATCACACGCACCCTGCTCGTTGGTGTCAGTGCGCTCGTCGCGCTCGGCACCGTCGCCGCCTGCTCGGGCGGTTCATCGAATCAGGCCTCCTCATCGGCGGCCCCGACTACCACCGCGGCGCCCACCGCGTTCCCGGAATCGGCGCGCTACATCGCCGATATGACGGCAGCCGACGGCAAGACCATGACCATCGGGATCTCCGTCGAGGGCGACGAGATTGCGGCCTACGCCTGCAACGGAACCGATGACGAGGCATGGTTCTTCGGCAACCAGACCGACGGCGCGATCGACATCAAGTCGAAGTACCGCGACACGCTCAAGGCAGATTTCGACGGCACCGACGTCGTAGGCGATCTCAACATGAACGGTGTGGCATATTCCTTCAGCGCGAAGCCGGTGACGGGCTTCGCGGGGATGTACACCGTCGAACTGGACGGAGTGCGTGCGTCCTGGGTGGTGCGCGAGGACGGCTCGGCGATCGGCGTGCAGGCCGGACTGACGACTGTCGGCGACATCGACCAGTCCGATATCCAGCAGCTCAACGACGCGCAGTTCCGTGCGGAGATTCGCAACAAGCGCCTCCTTCAGCAGGCGCAGCAGATCACGCGGCTGTCCAACGGCAAGATGAGCTCCAAGATCAACGGCCAGGACGTCACACCGACGCTGGTCACCGGGAACTTCCGCCTCGGCTGACAACTCAACATCGTTGCTACCCAACGGCCCTGCCGATGTGCTGAGCACATCGGCAGGGCCCGTCTATTGCCCTAACTCCTGTTGAGCGTTCCGCGGTTGTCCCCACACCCTTGCGCTACTATCTGCGTATGAATGCAGATAAGCAGGTCTGTGCGCGGCGACTCGCCGACGACCAGGCTGACCTCGTCGTCGAGGTGTTCAGGATGCTCGCGGACGCCACCCGTGTGCAGCTGCTGTGGGCGTTGGCCGACCGCGAGATGTCCGTCAACGATCTCGCGTCACGGGTCGCCAAACCGTCACCGTCGGTGTCACAGCACCTGGCCAAGCTCAGGATGGCGCACCTGGTGCGCACCCGACGCGAGGGCACTCAGGTGTTCTACCGCCTCGAAAACGAGCACGTCCGCCAGCTCGTCACCGACGCGGTGCACAACGCCGAACATGCGACCGGCGGGGTGCCCGCCCACCACCTGGACGACCGCGAGCTGCGGGTGTTGCACGACAAAGGGGCCGGGTAATGGGGGTCGGGCATTCTCACGATCACACCGACCGCGTCGATGCCGCGCTGCAGGAC
>CAZOIX010000590.1:0-3505 GCA_964579685.1 uncultured Mycobacterium sp. | reverse complement strand
GGACGGGATCGCGTCGCTGGATGCCGCGTTGCTGGACGCGGAGATCGCAGTTCTCACCGCAGGCGCGGAGGAGTTCTTCACCGACGACACATTCGACTCCGACGTCGCCGAGATGCTACGTCCGCACGTCGCTGCCCTCAATGCCCTTGTCCAACAGAATGACCCGCGCATCGTCGAACTGGTGCACAAGTGTGCCGACCTCGCCGATGAGGTGGGTATCGCCTTCGACCTGCCGGCTCAACCGGCCCACCGCGACGACTACGCGCTCGCCGCAGGCGGCGATACCGGCCGCAGAACGTCGTCGACCGTGGCGACAGGTGTCGGATCTGTCCGGTGGTCGGCGGTTCCATCCGGAATCTTCGACGCGGCCGAGAACACCGTGGACTGGACTATCGACACCGGTGATGGGGAGGTGACAGCGACCGTGCGCGTGGCGTTGGCAGGACTGGGCTCGCCCAACGCAGTCGCGGTCCGGTTGCGCTGCGGCGCCTTCGGAGGTGACGGCGAGCTCGGTGCCGACGGGCGCACGGCGTTCACCGTTGTCGACTCCGACGCGCGGCCGGTGTCGGAATCAGCTGCATGGGACCATGATTGGCGCACGACCACGTTGACCATCGGCGCGGATGCCGAGGAGTCGGCGCAGACTCGCGAGCGGGTCAGGGACTTCGCGCGATCGCGGCTCGCCTCGCCGACCGACGATGCATATCTGGCCGAGATCCTGGCCGCTGAATCCGACTACTGAGACTCGGGCTTGCGCATCGATTCGCGGATCTGCGCGAGCCGTTCGGCGGCGGCCCGCTGCCGGGCGTCGTACTGCTCGTCGACGGTGCGGCCCTCCGGTGTTTCGGCGTCGAGTTCGGCGGCACCGATGGCCGTACCGTAGCGGTCTCGATCTTCTCGCGGACGGAATCGAACGTCGGCACGCCGGTCGCGGTGTAGCCGGTGTCGACGGGCTCGGCCGGTGCAGGCGGGGGTGCCGCTGTCGTGGGGGCTTCCGGCTCCTTGGCGGGTTCATCCGGCATACCGTCCACGCTACCCGTTACCGCGCGGCCGCCTGGACGATCGGTGGCGGTGGCGGTGGCGCGGGCAACGGCACCGGCGCAACCCCGGGCGTGCCGAGTTGAGCGGCCAGCCAGGGCAGCGCGGTCGCGAAGGCATGTGACGCGAAGGGCCAGTCATGGGCACCCGGCGCCGTGACGACCGCGCCGGTGATCCCGTTGGCATTGCCCAGCGCGCACAGCGTGTTCGCCGCCGACGTCTGTTCCGGGGTCGCCTGGCTGTTTACGGCGAACCAGCCGGCCACACCGCGGTACGCCCCGTGCCGGGTGATGACAGCGGTTGGGTCGAACGACGCGTAGGCCGCGGCGTTGCCGCCGAACAGCCGGGCGATGGTCTGGTCCTTTGTTCCCGAATTGGGCGCGAGGTCACCGGCGATGTCCTCGAACGCGCTGAACATATCCGGATGCATCACGGTCAGATCCACCGCGCACGTACCACCCATCGAAAAGCCCACGATGCCCCAATTTTCCCGCTGCGCACTTACTCCGAAGTTCGAAACCATATACGGAACAACATCTTTGGTGAGGTGATCGGCGGCATTCCCCCGACTGCCGTTCACGCATTCGGTGTCGTTGTTGAAGGTGCCGACCACGTCGGCGAAGACGAGCACCGGGGCATTGCCGCCATGGGCGGCGGCGAAGTCGTCAACGGTGCTCACCGCGTTGCCGATCCGCGCCCAGTCGGCGGGGGTGTTGAACTCCCCACCGATCATCATGATCGTCGGCATGGGTGGCGGAGGCGTCGTCGCGTACCAGGCGGGAGGCAGGTAGACGAGCTCACCGCGATGTTTGAAGCCCGACGCGGAGTCGCCGATCTGTACGGGCACCACCGTGCCTTTCGCGGGAATCTGGTGGGTGCGCTGCAATGCCGTCACGGTCACAGGATCCGTCTGATCCGGCAGCGGGCCTGCGGTCAACTGATTCCATGCGCTCTCGACGGTGGGGCAGTACCCGGTCCACAGGTCCACCGCCAGCGCGGCGCACAACAGGCATAACGGCAGTGCTGATGCCGCCACACCCCGCCGCCACCACGCCGCCCCGCGCCAGCCGGCGATCAACACGCCTGCGGCGGCACCCGACAGCCCGATCCACACCCAGAGTCGCTGGGGAGCGGGATTGCCCGCCAGACCTTGGGAGGCGACGTACCAGTATGCGGTCGCCGTCAGCGCGACCCCGCACACCGCCGCCCATGCCAATCCCAGGCGGCGGCGCCGCCGGATACCCCAGACGATCGCGGCCACCACCGCGATGCCTGCCAGGATCTGGACCGTGGTCGGGATCCAGCCGTGCAACAAGGACAGATGATGGTGGCGCAACATCTCGCGTAACGTCACGGACACAAGAGTGGCCGTGCAACCTTGGCCGCCGCTGTGAGCTGGCTGAGGACAGCCGCCTAACACCCGCCTAACACGCCCGGCGTGCACCATGAAGGTATGCGTGTTCTGGTCGTCGAGGATGAGCAGCTGCTGGCCGACGCGGTCGCCGCCGGGCTGCGCCGCCACGCCCTCGCCGTCGATGTGGTCTACGACGGCGACGCTGCGCTCGAGCGCGCCGCGGTCAACGACTACGACGTGATCGTCTTGGATCGCGACCTTCCAACGGTGTCCGGGGATTTCGTCTGCGCCCAGTTGGCCGCATCGGGCGGCGGCGCCAGAATCCTGATGTTGACGGCCGCAACTGCCGTCGTCGAACGGGTCGCCGGGCTACGGCTCGGTGCCGACGACTACCTGACCAAGCCATTTGCCTTCGCCGAACTCGTGGCGCGCGTGCAGGCGCTGAGCCGGCGGTCGCGACCGGCGGCATCTCCCGTGCTGGAAAGAGCGGGTATCCGACTCGATCCGCACCGGCGCACGGTGTCCCGCCAGGACAAGCCGATTTCGTTGACCCCCAAGGAGTTTTCGGTACTGGCCGAGCTGCTGCTGGCCGACGGCGGAGTGGTGTCCGCAGAGCAGTTGCTGGAGAAGGCGTGGGACGAACACATCGATCCGTTCACCGGGGTGGTCCGCTACACGATCATGATGGTGCGCCGGAAGCTCGGCGAGCCACTTGTGATCGAGACCGAACCCGGTGTGGGGTACCGCATCCCATGACCATTCGGTTGCGCCTGACCGTGCTCTATGCGGCAGCCTTCTTCCTCGCCGGAGCCGTGCTCATCGCGCTGATGTACTTCTACCTCGACCAGTCGTTGGACCGTCGCCCAGGAGCCGGCGCGCAACATTTAGCGAAACAGGTACTGATGGAGCGCGGGTTGCGGGACCGGCCGATCGCCGAGAATCTGGTGTCCGCCCTCGTTGCGCAGGCGGAGCAGCAGCGCAGCGACATCATGCGCGGGATGCGGACCTGGTCTCTTGTGTCGTTGGGCGTCGTCGGACTGGCGGCGGGCGCGTTCGGTTGGCTGCTTGCCGGCCGCGCACTCGCATACGAAGGCCGCTCACAATGGCGGGAAG
>CAZOIX010000589.1:0-3513 GCA_964579685.1 uncultured Mycobacterium sp. | reverse complement strand
GTTGGTGTACACGTGGGAGGTCGACCACTGGCTGCCCGAGGTGTACGAGGTGGTGCTCGGGGTCTATGCCGTCGCGGCCGTGGTGTGGCTGGTCGTGGTGCTGCGCGGACCCGTGCCGCGTTGGGCGGACTGGACGTCGACGGCCTTCGATGTTCTCGTCGTGGTGGTGCTGTGCGTGGTATCCGGCGGAGCGACCGCGGCGCTGCTGCCGGTGTTCTTCCTGCTGCCGATCGCGGTGGCCTTCCAGGACCGGCCACTGCTCACCGCATTGCTGGGGACCGGCACCGCCCTGTGCTATCTGGCGGTGTGGATCGTCTACTCCAAGCGCGATGACACCGTCGGTATGCCCGACATCGTCTACACGCATTTCGGCTTCCTGCTGTTGGCGGTGGCGGCCACGACCGCGCTGTGCCTGGTGCTGGCGTGGCGCCGAGCGCGGGTCATGAAGCTGCAGAATGTACGTCGACACCTGGTGTCCGAGGCGATGCAGGCCGATGAACGGCACAATCGAGAGGTCGCCGAACATCTGCACGACGGCCCATTGCAGACGTTGTTGGCGGCGCGACTGGACCTCGACGAGATCCGCGAACGCAGCGACGATCCCGCGCTCGACGCCGTGCATGCGGCGCTGCAGCAGACCGCCGCGGCGCTGCGCTCGACGGTGACCGAATTGCATCCTCAGGTGCTCGCCCAGCTCGGCCTGACCCCGGCTGTGCGAGAACTGCTGCGGCAGTTCGAATCTCGCGGCGATTATACCGTGGAAGCCGATCTCGACGACGTCGGCAAGCCGGAGTCTCAGCAGCTGCTGTACCGGGCGGCCAGGGAACTGCTGGCCAACGTTCACAAACACGCACGCGCAACAACGGTGCACATGGGCCTGTCGCGGCGGGATGACCGCGTCGTCCTGACCATTGCCGATGACGGAAAGGGATTCGACCCCGCGGTCGTGGAGAGCTATGTCGCCGACGGGCACATCGGACTCGGTTCGCTGCTGGCGCGGTTCGACGCGATGGGAGGTTCGATGGAGATCCATTCCGCGATCGGGCGCGGCACGCGCGTGACCGCCACATCGCCACCCGAGCCGGTCATTTCTGCCGGCGGGCCGCTGTAGGGGGCACCAAACACTCGCGCCGCCAAGCACAACCGAGGCCCTCCTGTGCTTCGGGGAGGGCCTCGGCCGGCTGGGCGAGCTCTGAGCGTGGATTGGTGTTCAGAGTCTCACCTGAGCGCCGACCTGGCGGGAGCCTTCTTCGCGGGGGCCTTTTTGGTGGGGGCAGGCGCCGCCTTCTTGAGGGGAGCCTTCTTGGCGGCGACGGTCGTCGAGACGCTGGCCGGCGATTGTGTCAGGGCAGAGTCGGCGGCGGCGACGCCGGACAGACCGACCGCGGCCCCACCGAGGATGCCGATGCTGGCTACCGGGACGACGAAGTAGCGGATGAACTTCTTGGACTCGGGCATTGATTGTCTCCTTGTGTGGTGTGGGTGTTGAGTTGTCGTGCCGCGTGCTGCGGCAACGAGACCCACTCTGGCGTGAGCGACCGCACGAAACAGTCGGGCGATCGGACCGTGGCCAGGATGAACCTGTGTCCTACGATCGGCGGACGACTGCTGGTCGTAGCCGCCGTGGTCGCTGCGGAAAAGCGCTTGGCACGGGCGCGTTTTCACGAGTAGCGTCCGGCCGATGAAGTGGCGGATGATCGGGATCGCAGTCGCCATCGTGCTCGCGGCGCTGGCAGTGAATGCGCCTGGTGTCGAGGGCTACCCGCGCGGCGGAAGCGTTCGAGGGGGGCCGTGTTCTGGAGCTGGACGGCCCGGACCTCAACGTCAAGGAGTACGGCCCTCCCGGCGACCGCGCCGTGGTGCTGCTGCACGGATACACGGCGTCGGTTCAGTGGTGGGACCGCGTCGCCGCGGCGCTGCTGGATCAACGGGTGATCGCGATCGATCTCGTCGGCCACGGTGGCTCGGAGGCCCCTCGTGACACGGCGCCGTACGGCATCGACGGACAGGCCGAGGCGGTGGATCGCGCACTGGAAGCCCTCGGTGTCCGGCGGGCCGTCCTGGTCGGGCATTCGATGGGCGGGCTGGTGGCGATCGCGGTCGCCGAACACGATCCGGAACGAGTCGAACGCGTTGCGGTCTCCGATACGCCCGCCGCCGCGGGCCTGGTCTCCGAGTCCGCGCTGGGCGAACTCGTATGCGTGCCGATCATCGGGCCCGCGGTGGACCGGTTCCGTCCGATCGACCCGGTCACCGAGCCCGCACTGCAGACGGGTTTCGCCGCCGACTATCCGGTGCCGCAGTTTGCGCATCGCTCGCTGGAACGGCTCACCCACGTCGGCGTCTGCGATTCAGGCAAGCAGGGTCAGGACCACGCCGCGGAGCGCCTCGCCGGACTGGGCAAGCCCGTGCTCGTCGTGTGGGGTGAGCGCGACGTCCTGACGCCGACCGAGGCGAACGTGGCGCGCTACCGCGAGGCGGGGCTCACGCCGACGATCATTCCTGCGGTCGGGCACAGCCCGATGGTCGAGGCGCCGGGGGCGTTCCTCGCCGCCATCGCGGACTTCATCACGCCAGTCCGCGCGCGATGACGAGGCGCTGAATCTGGTTGGTGCCCTCGAAGATCTGCATGATCTTCGCCTCGCGCATGTAGCGCTCGACGCGGTAGTCGCGGGTATAGCCGACACCACCGAAGACCTGGACGGCGTCGGTGGTGACCTTCATCGCCGCATCCGTGGCCACCAGCTTGGCGACGCTGGCCTGCGCCGAGTACGGACGGCCGGCGTCGCGGCGACGTGCGGCATCGAGGTAGGTGGCCCGTGCGCTGATCACCGCAGCCGCCATGTCGGCCAGCAGAAAGCCGAGTCCTTGATGGTCGATGATCTTGCGGCCGAACGTGGTTCGGTCATTGGCGTAGCGGACGGCTTCGTCCAGCGCCGCCTGGGCCAGCCCCGTGGCGACCGCGGCGATGCCGAGCCGGCCGGAGTCCAGCGCACTGAACGCGATCGTCAGGCCCTGCCCTTCTTCCCCGATGCGGCGTTCGGCGGCGATGTGTGCGTTGTCGTAGAACGCCGAGGTGGTCGGGACGGCATGAAGGCCCATCTTCTCCTCGGGCTTGCCGAAGCTCAGCCCCGGCAGGTCGGCCGGCACCAGAAAGCACGAAATACCGCGCGAGCCTTCGCCGGTGCGGGCGAACAGCGTGTAGAAGTCGGCGATCCCGCCGTGGGTGATCCACGATTTCGACCCGTCGAGCACGTAACCAGTGGGAGGTGAGCCGTCGGCTTTGGCGGCGCAGCGCAACGCCGCCGCATCCGATCCTGCCTGCGGCTCCGACAGGCTGTAGGCGCCTATCTGCTCTCCCGAGAGCATGCCCGGAAGCCATCGCGTGCGCTGTTCGTCGGTACCGAACATCAGCAGCGGATGTGACGACAGGCTGTGCACACTCACGGCGACCGCCACCGCCGCCCAGCGTGCGGCGAGCTCTTCGAGGACCTGCAGGTACACCTCGAAAGG
>CAZOIX010000588.1:0-3513 GCA_964579685.1 uncultured Mycobacterium sp. | reverse complement strand
CGTCGGAGTCGGCGCAGGCGAAACAGCTGCTGGTCGACAGGTTCGGTCAGGGCGACATGGAGCTCGTGATCAGCGTGACCGACGAAGGCGCCGCCGACGGCGCACAGAGTCCCGAAGCGCGCACGGTGGGCACCGATATCGCGCAACAGCTGAAATCCTCACCGAACGTGGTGCAGGTGACCTCGGCGTGGACGGCGCCGCCGCCCGCGGTGCCGGCGCTGATGAGCAAGGACGGCAAGACCGGCCTCATCGTCGCCGGGATCACCGGTGGCGAAAACGATGCCCAGAAGCACGCCAAGGAGCTCACCGAACGACTCGTGCACGACCGCGATGGCGTGGTGGTACGTGCGGGCGGTGAGGCGATGATCTACGTGCAGATCAACGGTCAGAGCGAAAAAGATCTGCTGATGATGGAAGCCATCGCGATTCCGCTGAGCTTCATCGTGTTGGTCTGGGTGTTCGGCGGACTGATGGCGGCGGCGCTGCCGTTGGCCGTCGGCGGCTTCGCGATCCTCGGATCGATGGCGGTGCTACGCGCCGTCACCTTCGTCACCGACGTGTCGATCTTTGCGATGAACCTCACCGTCGCAATGGGTCTGGCGCTGGCGATCGATTACACGCTGCTCATCATCAGCAGATACCGCGACGAGCTGGCCGAGGGGGCCGATCGTGACCGCGCCCTGATCCGCACCATGACGACTGCTGGCCGGACGGTGCTGTTCTCGGCGCTGACCGTTGCGTTGTCGATGGTGGCGATGGTGCTGTTCCCGATGTATTTCCTCAAGTCGTTCGCCTACGCGGGGATCGCCGTGGTGACCTTAGCGGCTGCGGCCGCGATCATCGTGGCGCCTGCGGCAATAGTGCTGCTCGGCGAGCGTCTGGACGCGCTGGACACGCGGCGACTGTTCCGCTGGCTGCTCAGCCGACCGGAACCCGTGCGCAAGCCGGTCGAGAAGATGTTTTGGTATCGCAGCACGAAATTCGTTATGCGCCGGTCGATTCCGATCGGACTTGTGATCGTCACGTTGCTGCTGGCGCTCGGGGTGCCATTCCTCGGTGCGAAGTGGGGCTTTCCCGACGACCGGGTGCTGCCGCAATCGGCGTCGGCGCGACAGGTCGGCGACGAGATGCGAAGCGACTTCGCCGTGGATGCCGCCAGGAACATCACCGTCGTCATTCCGGACACGGCGGGCGTCACCCCGGCCGAGCTGGACCGATATGCCGCGGCGCTGTCGCAGGTGGGCGATGTGACCTCGGTTTCCGCGCCCGGCGGTACCTTCGTCGACGGCGGACTCGCCGGTCCTCCGTCGGCGGCGACCGACGTCAAGGACGGCAGCGCGTTTCTGACGGTTGCGAGCAGCGCGCCATTGTTCTCCGACGCATCTGAAGCGCAATTGGACGGCTTGCGCGCGGTGAGCACCCCGGACGGGCAGCCCGTCGCGCTGACCGGTGTCTCGCAGCAGAATCGGGACAGCGCCGATGCCATCACCTCGCGGTTGCCGCTCGTTCTGGGGGTGATCGCCACCATCACGTTTGTGCTGCTGTTCCTGCTCACGGGTAGCGTGGTCCTCCCGCTGAAAGCGTTGATACTCAACGTGTTATCGCTGACAGCGGCATTCGGTGCATTGGTCTGGATCTTCCAGGACGGCCACCTCGGCGCGCTGGGTACCACTCCGACCGGAACGCTGGTCGCCAACATGCCGGTGCTGTTGTTCTGTATCGCGTTCGGGCTCTCGATGGACTACGAGGTCTTCCTGGTGTCCCGGATCCGCGAATACTGGTTGAAGTCCGGTAAGACCCGTGAGGACAACGACGAGAGCGTCGCGCTCGGCCTCGCCAAGACCGGACGCGTCGTCACTGCGGCCGCGTTGCTGATGTCGATCTCGTTCGCCGCCCTGATCGCCGCGCAAGTGGCCTTCATGAAGATGTTCGGACTCGGGCTGACCCTCGCGATCATTGCCGATGCCACACTGGTGCGTATGGCGCTGGTACCTGCGTTCATGCACCTCCTCGGACGGTGGAACTGGTGGGCGCCCAGGCCCCTGGCCAAGCTGCACGAGCGGATCGGCATCAGCGAATCCGGTGACGATGCGGTGCCGGCGGCCCACACACCGATCGTCGAGCCGGCCGCATCTCGATGAAACGACGACGCGCGCCTCGCGGGTCCGGTGAACAACTCAGAGACGAGATTCTGGACGCGACTACCGATCTGCTGCTGGAAACCGGTCACGCCAAAGACGTGTCCATCCGGTCGGTGGCACAGCGGGTCGGTGTGACGCCTCCCTCGATCTATCTGCATTTCACCGATAAGGACGCCCTGCTGGATGCGGTGTGCGCGCGGTACTTCGAGAAGCTCGACGAGGAGATGCAGGTGGCCGCCGCCGGCCAGCCCTCGGCCATCGACGCGCTTCGCGCACAGGGCCTTGCCTATGTCCGCTTCGCGGTGAAAACCCCTGAGCTGTATAGGATCGCCACGATGGGCGAGGGGCGGCCGGGCAGCGATGTGGATCTGATGCTGAACAATTCGGCATTTGTTCACATCTGCAACACGGTCGAGACATTGATGGCCGATGGGATCCTGCCGGAGAATGATTCGACCACCGTCGCACTGGAACTGTGGACGGCCGCGCACGGTGTGGCGGCGATGTTGATCTCTCGGCCGTACTTGCCGTGGGGGGACGCGGAGGAATTCGCCGACCGCGTGCTGAAAGCGATCGTCGTCGGAGAGATTGTATGTGGCGCGATCGGGCCCACGACCGCTCCACAGGACGCTATTGCCCAACTGAAGGGACTGCTGGATGCCCGAGACAGTCGATAACCCGTTCTTCGCACGTTTGTGGACGGTGATGTCCGCGCACGAGACCGATGCCATCCGGCGGCTGCGGCGGGAGAACCTCGCGGGCCTGTCCGGCCGTGTCTTGGAGGTGGGTGCGGGTACGGGAACGAACTTCGAGTTCTACCCGGACACAGTGACGGAAGTCGTCGCCGTGGAACCCGAGCGCCGGCTCGCCGAGTTGGCTCAGCAGGCCGCCGCGACGGCGCCGGTGCCGGTGACCGTCACCACCGACACGGTGGAGCATTATCTCTCCTCCGGCAGCGAGCCGTTCGACGCGGCGGTGTGCTCGCTCGTGTTGTGTTCTGTCGAAGAGCCCGAAAGTGTGTTGCGGGAGCTGCATTCGCTGTTGAGGCCGGGCGGTGAGCTTCGCTATCTGGAGCACATCGCCAGTAGCGGTGCGCGGGCACGGCTGCAGAAGTTCGCCGACGCCACGTTCTGGCCGCGGTTGTTCGGCAACTGTCACACACATCGCCACACCGAACAGATCATCGCCGACTCCGGGTTCACCGTATCGGGTGCGCGACGCGAATGGACGATGCCGTCGTGGGCGCCGCTGCCGGTGGCGGAGCTCGCCATCGGCCGCGCCATCCGTCAGTGATTTGTGTGCGTTCGCGTGCGGTAGCCGCACTGTTCTGTTTCGGGACATCGCTGACAGTTGTATGTCTCGGGACATCGCT
>CAZOIX010000587.1:0-3513 GCA_964579685.1 uncultured Mycobacterium sp. | reverse complement strand
CTGCTGTTCTCCACCGCAATGATCGGCTCCTACGTGCTGTCTTTCCAGATGTACCTGGCGCTGCCGCTGCATGCGAAAAGCCTTGTTCCAGATCATGAATCGCTGATCGTTGCCATGGTCTTCGTCGTTTCCGGACTTGTGGCCGTCGCGGGGCAGCTACGCATCACCCGGTGGTTCACGAAACGCTGGGGGTCAGGACACTCGCTGGTGATCGGCATGCTGATCCTTGCCGCCGCCTTCACCCCGATGATGGCGGTCCCCGACGGAGCACGGTTCGGCGAGCCCGCCGCAGTCCTTGCCCTCGTCGTTACCGCGGGAGTGCTTGCCGTCGGCTCCGCGGCGGTGTTTCCCTTCGAAATGGACACCGTCGTCTCGCTGGCCAACAACCGATTGGTCGGCACACACTACGGCTTCTACAACACGATCGTTGGCATCGGCATTTTGGCGGGCAATCTAGCCACCGGCGCGTTGATGCAGTCCGCCCGCACCGCAGGCCATGAGGAACTCGTTTGGCTCGCGTTGACGGCAGTGGGGTTGACAGCCGCTGCGGCGCTCTACCGACTCGAAGCCACGGGACGTCTGGTTCCCCCGCTGCAGAGCACCTCAACACACGCCGGGTGATCGCCGCGCTTCACCCCACCCAACGCGCTGGACATGTTCACCGACGCATAGGTCGCGGTGCCCCACCCAGTCACGCTGAACGTGGCGCGCGTGGCACGTCCTCAGCGCTTGGTCGCCACGTAGAGATGGATACTGCCGAAACCGCCGACCGAGTCCTCCCACACGTCAAGGCCGAACTTGTCGAATAGTGCCGGCATGTCGCGGATGACGTCGCCTGTGCGCCTCCACATCTCGACGAGGGCGGTGCCCAGCCGGTTGCCATCGCCTGGATAGCTGACATCGACCATCAGGATCCGCCCTCTAGGGCGCAGCACTCGATAGAGCTCCGACATCGCGCGCTGGCCGTCGGGATAGCCACTGAAAGCCATGGTGGTCAATACGGTGTCGAAGACGCCGTCGGCATAGGGCAGGTTCTGGACGTTTGCCCGGACCAGCTCGGCCTGCACTCCGGCGCGTCGCAGATTGCGGCGCGCGACGCGCGCCATGCGCTCGTTCAGGTCGACGCCGTGGCTGTCGAAATCTGCGGCATATCGGGTGAGCAGCCATCCGGTGCCGAAGGAGACTTCCAGGACGCGCGGGCCGCGGATGAGCGGCACGACCGAGCTCAGCCATCGCCTCCAGGCGGGAAGCAGCTTGACCGCTAGGTCATAGGGCCGGGCCAGCCGTGAATACCACCGGTCGAACCGCGCGGTGAACGCGCGTATGTCGACAGGCTCCTCGCCCATGTCGCGACTCGTCACAACTCTCCCCGCGTGGATCACCGCCTCCGGGCAGCAGGTAACCCATCGCTCATCCAGTGTCACGGATCGCCGGCTCCATGGGGCGTATTCGCCGCGCTCTGAGCTTCCGCGTGGGAAGATCCAGCGGCAGGCTCCGGGGGCGAGGCAATCTCGGGAAAGTGAGATCTCGATGAAGGTGCGATTCGCTGTCACCGCCGCTGCCATGCTTGCCGTCGCGGCATGCAGCACCGAGGCCACGCCGGCCGGAGACGAATCGGTTGCGCCGGTGTCGCCCGTCGCCTCGAGCGACGCCCCGCCAACCTCGGCAGACGCACCGGCCAAGGGCAACGAGCCGACCAAGGAGTTCCTCATCGGAAAATGGGGCACCGACGGCGATTGCGAGCTTGCAGTGGACCTGCGCGCGGACGGCACCAGCGACGGCCCATTCGGCAACTGGTCATACAGTGACGGCTCGATCACCTTCGCCGAGGCACCCGAGTTGAAGATCCACGTCACGGTGATCGACGACAACACGATGGAATCCGATAACGGCATGGGCAAGACCTCGACGATGACGCGTTGTCCGTGAGAGGTCGGCCAACCTAAACCCGCACCACAGCGCTACTGGCCCACTGGGTCCGCGTTCGGTATGGTGACATCAGAATGGTCATTCTGATTCGGCCGACGGGAGGTGGCACCCGATGCTGGACGAGATCACCCAGCTCTTCTGGAGCAAGGGTTATTCGGTCTCGATGGAAGAGATCGTGCAGACAACCGGACTGAACCGGTATGCCATCTACCAACGCTGGGGCGGCAAACCCGATCTCTATCGCGAGGCGCTGGTCCGGTACCGGGACATGTTCCTCGAGACGGCGATGGCGCCGCTCGCTCAAGGATCCCGCGGACTCGACGACATCCGAGCCGTATTCGATGCCAGCTTGGCACTATTCGACACGGGTGACGCGCACCGCGGCTGCATGATGTGCCGGACGCTGACGGAGCCTGAACTCGACATTCCGGAGATCAGAGAAGTCGTCGAGGCGCACTTCGGCGCGGTGGCCGCGTTGTTCCAACGCGCTCTGGATCGCGCGGCGGAACGCGGCGAGCTCGCACCCGATGCGGACACCAACGCGCTTGCCGACTTCCTGGTCGGCGTCGTGCAGGGGGCGCAGATCTTCGGGCGGCGCCGAGCCGATCGCGCCACCGTCGCGAACTACTTCGATGGCGCCATGGCGGCGCTGCGATAGACCCAGAGCACCGTGCCGATGGGTCGTCCAGTACCTAGAACGAGCGTTCTGACAACCGAAGAAATGTTACGAGAAAAGGAGCGACACCTATGACGAAGCCAGCCGACCTCAACATCGTCAAGGACGCCGGCAGCTTTCCCCGCGTGACGCTGGTGCCCCCGCATCCCTACGGGTACGTGGTAGCGGGCGCGGTCATCGATCGGCGACTCCCCTTCGCCTACGCGATCGAAAGCCGTCGCAAGCGCCGACTTCTCACCTCGCTCAAGGCCCACGCCGAAACGCTGAAGTCGATGCCCGGCGTACGCGATGTGGTCGTCCTCAAGACCCTCGTGCAACCTCCGGGCCGCGGAGCGCTGCTGAAGAAGCGGCCCAACGTGCACGTCGCCCACTACGACGTGGCCATCTGGCTCGAGGCCGACGATCCCGACACCGCGAACGCGATCCGTCGCGGTGAGGTGTGGCAGCAGGTGGAGTCCCTGCTCCGTGAGGCGTCCGCCGACGTGCAGGTGGTTACGGGGCGCAACGTGCGCCGGATGGGGGACGTGGACCACACCCGCGACGGCGTGTTCCTGATCAACTACTTCTATGCCGACCGCGTCGAGCAGAACCTCGCCGTCTGGGAATACACCGCGGGCTGGTTCCAGGACCAGACCAACCTCCACAACTCGATTCTGTTGCTCCCCCAAGAAGGGTCGGACACCGACAACACCGTGATCAATCACTGTCGCTGGGACAAGCTACGGAACATCATGCCCGCCTTGGTGTTCAAGCCCTCGTTCCGCCGCTATGTGCTGGCCAATTTCGAGGCGAACGACACGGCCGCGATCCCGATCCTGTACAGGCTGGCCTGATCTCCGCTGAGCCGCTCCGCGGGAGTGTCAAGGATCAACCGAAGTAGGTGTAAACCATCAGCCGAAACACTGTCA
>CAZOIX010000586.1:0-3521 GCA_964579685.1 uncultured Mycobacterium sp. | reverse complement strand
ATGCTCGAATACCAGACCACCGCCGAATGCCGAATGACGTTCCTGCGCAACCAACTCGACGACCCCGTACTGGCGCTGGGTGAGCGGTGCGGCCGTTGCGACAACTGCACGGGTGAACACGTCAGCGCGGACGTTGACGCACGCTCCACCGAAGCGACCAGGCAGCGCCTCATGCGTCCCGGGGTGGAGCTTGCACCGCGAAAGCAGTGGCCGTCGGGGCTGGCCAAGCTCGGCATCGACCTCAGCGGGAAGATCGCCGACGGACCGGCACCCGGACGCGCCATCGGCAGGCTGACCGATCTGGGCTGGGGCGCACGGCTGCGGCGGCTGCTCGACGAACCCGATGGCGAGGTGTCCGACGATTTCGTGGAGGCCGCGGTCAAGGTGCTGGCGTCGTGGGACTGGGCCGATCGGCCGACGGCGGTGATGGCGCTCGATTCCGATCGTCACCCGCTGCTGATCTCATCGCTGGCCCGCGAACTGGCCCGGCTGGGCAGGCTGACCGACCTCGGCACCCTTCAGTACGCACCGACGCGGCGGCCGGTGACCGCGGCGAACTCGGCGTATCGCGTCGCCGCGTTGCACGGGGCCTGGGCGGCGCCCGATCGCGATGTTGTCGGGGCCGCGGGGGGACCGGTGCTCCTCGTCGACGATCTGGCCGACAGCGGGTGGACGTTGACGATGGCCGCCAGGGTCGTGCGTGCGGCGGGGGCTCCTGAGGTCCTGCCCTTCGTGCTGGCCAGCACCAGCTGACCAGGAGTTTGTTTAAGTCCGCCCCCACATCGGTTACGCCTCCCGGAGCGGCCACGTGGTCGCAGACAACGAGGAGTGATTCGATGAAGATGTCCGAGAAGACCGTTCGACGCGGCCTGTACGGCATGTTCGCCGGGGGTCTACTTGCGTTCGGTTCCGCCGCGATCGTGATGCCCGTCGCGGGCGCCCAGCCTGCACCGGGCCCGGGTATGGAACCCAAGAACTGCAGCATCAGCACGATCGCCGACACCTCACGCACGGTGTCGGAGTCCACGAGCACCTATCTGGCTTCGAATCCGGATGCCAATGCTGCGCTCTCGGACATCGTCACGAAGTCACCCGCCGATGTGACGCAGGAGTTCCGCACCTACTTCGCGGAGAATCCGCAGGTCGAGACCGAGTTGATGACGATCAATCAGCCGGCGATCGATCTGGCCAGCCAATGTGGCGTCGAGGTGGCACCCACTCCGATCACGGCGGCGCTGACCGACCTCTAAATAATTTCCCACCACTCACCGCGCCAGTACTCCACGCTGGCGCGGTGAGTGCGTTCTCTCAGATGTTCCATATATGTACCGATGTGGTCCATATATTGACTCTTGTGAGAACGCGTTCTAGCTTCATGAGGTGTTTTCGCAGCCATTGATCGACGCGATCGCCGAGGCGGAAAGCCTCGTCACGGCCGCACCCTTCATCGAATCCGAAGCTGACCTCCTCGAGGGCCTGCAGTATCTGGCCGGCTGCATCTCGGGTTGTACACATGTCGCGTTCGACTACGACCGCGACCATCCGTTCATGCAGTCCGGCACCGGGCCGTTTACCAAGATGGCCCTGGACAACCCGGACGCGATGTACTTCGGCGCCCGGGTGCAGCCGGGTCACGAGTACGTCGTGACCGGACGCCGGGGTACCACCACCGACCTCTGCTTCCAGCTGCTCGGGGGCGAGTACACCGACGACAACGTGCCCACGAGTCAGGCCGCGTTCGACGACCGCGAGCTCGACATCGACGCCGACGGGTACTACGAGTGGCGGTTCACCCCGTCGAGCCCGTCACAGTTGCTGGTTCGCGAGGTCTACAACGACTGGTCGGCCCGCGGCGGATTCATCAGCATCGCCAGGACCGACACCGCGGGCACGGCACCGCCACCGCTGACCCGGGAGTTGATCGAAAAGCGTTATGCGGTGGCGGGTAAGCAGTTGGTGCAACGGGTGAAGACGTGGCTGCAGTTTCCGCGGTGGTTCTACGACACAATTCCTGTCAACACCATGGTCGCGCCGCGGCTGACGCCCGGTGGCCTGGCGACGCAGTATTCCTCGGTGGGCCATTTCGACCTCACGCCGGATCAGGCGATGGTGATCACGCTGCCTGTGACCGACGCGCCGTACCTCGGCTTCCAGCTGGGCAGCCTGTGGTACATCTCGCTGGACTACATCAATCACCAGACGTCGCTCAACGGAACTCAGGCACAGGCGGATCCGGACGGCAAGATCCGGTACGTCGTCTCCGATGCGAACCCGGGAGTGACGAACTGGGTGGAAACCCTCGGGCACCGCGAGGGCTATCTGCAGTTCCGTTGGCAGCGGCTCTCGCGCGAGCTGACGGAGGCCGACGGCCCGAGTGTCGAGGTGGTCGATATCGACAAGGTGGCCGCTGCCCTGCCGTATTACGAGTCCAACAAGATTTCAGAAGAGGAGTGGCGGGCACGGATCGCGCTGCGCCAGAGGCAGATCGGCGACAGGATGGTGGGTTAGGAGGGTCGCCGCGATTGAGTGCCTCCAAGCTGTGCGCTCACCGCATCGGCTGTTGCCACCAGGGCGTGGGCGCGCTCGATGATCTCGTTGTCCGTCAACGCCTTTCCGATGTGCATCGACGCCACCATCACCTGCCGCTGGTAATGATCGAAGATCGGAGCCGAGATGACGCTGATATCTGTACGGGCACTGCGGCGTTTTCCGCCGTCTTCATTCTCTTCACGCAGGTATACGCGTTCACCGATGTCGGACACCAATTCGCCGAGTAGAGCTCGTAATTCGTCGGGCAGGTTGCCCGACATCCCGGCCATCAACGAATACAGCCGTCGGCCGCCGGGGGTCAGCCGCTCGACCAGGTAGCCGTCCTCGCGGCACCGGGCGATCACCCTGTTGAGCCGGTCCGAATGGGTGCGCAGCGGGATCGTGGGCTCCTTGGCGAGCCAATTGCGTTCGGCCTCTTCGTCCCACAGGACGAACATCAGCCCGACGGGCGGGGCAAAGGGATAGCTCTGCCCCACCTCGACGCCAGGTCGGACACCGGCGGGGGCGACGAGATCCAGCAGCGTGATCCGATCGTCGATGACACCGGACAGCGCAGCGGTGACCCCGAATCGGGCCGATAGTCTGCGCAGTTCTTCGCGCGCGGCCGGGCTGACCCGCATCGACTCCTGCGCCCTGTGGCCCAGCGTGATCAGCGACGGGCCAAGGCGATACGTCTTGTCGGCGGAGTCGCGTACCAGGTATCCCGACTCGGCGAGGGAGGTGACGATACCGAGGCACGTCGGCTTGCTCAGCCCGACCCGGCGGGCCAGGTCGGACACTCCGAACCGTTCCGTGGGGCGGCCCGCGAGGTAGTCGAGAATCCGCACGACCCGGTCGGTCGGCGGCGAAGCACGGCCGGAGGACTCGGGGGCGGACACGGTTGCAGCGTACCGCCCGTTCCATATATGTACCGACATGGTCGAGATATTGACTCTTTTTAGAACGCGTTCTAGTTTTATTGACGTGTACTC
>CAZOIX010000585.1:0-3527 GCA_964579685.1 uncultured Mycobacterium sp. | reverse complement strand
CCGATGCCGGCGATCTCGTCCTCGGCCTGGAAGGTCAGCACGTTGAAGTTCTTGTGCTTGGACAACTCGTGCAGGATGTCCGAGGCCGGGGTGATCGGGTAGGTGCCGAGCACCACCTGCAGATCACTCAGGTGACCCGCCGTGACGATGCCGTATGCCAGCGCGGTGTTGCCCGAGATCTGGCGGTATTCGCCGCTCTTGAGCTTGGCGGGCGCGACCTCGTAGACGCTGCCCGCGAAGGCTTCGGTGGTCTCGCCGTAATTCCAGCCGGCCTTCAGCGCCAGCACGTTCGCCTCGGCGATGTCGGGCTTGCGGGCGAACTTCTCGCGAATGAACACCTCGCTGTGCTCGAGTTCGCGGCCGTACATCCACGACAGCAGCCCGAGGGCGAACATGTTCTTGGCGCGCTGGCCGTCCTTCTTCGATGCGCCGATCTCCTCGACCGCGCCCAGCGTCAGCGTCGTCATCGGCACGGCCTGTACGACGTAGTCGGACAGCTCCTCGTTCTCCAGTGGGTTGGCCTCATAGCCGACCTTCGCCAGGTTTCGCTTGGTGAACTCGTCGGAGTTGGCGATGATCAGTCCCCCGCGGGGCAGATCGTTGACATTGGCCTTCAGCGCCGCCGGGTTCATCGCGACGAGAACGTCGGGACGATCGCCCGCGGTCAGGATGTCGTAGTCGGCGATCTGAATCTGGAAGGACGACACACCGGGCAGCGTGCCCTGCGGCGCGCGGATCTCGGCGGGGTAATTCGGTTGTGTCGCAAGGTCATTGCCGAACAGCGCGGCCTCGGAGGTGAACCGGTCACCGGTGAGCTGCATACCGTCGCCGGAATCGCCCGCGAAGCGAATGACGACCTTTTCGAGTTTCTGTCTGGTACCCGGGTTGGCCCCCACCGCGTCCGCCTTCCGTCCTTGTCCGAGCTATCCCGGCGAACGTCGTGAAGAGTCGCAGTCGAGGCGACGCGCCGTCGTTGGACGTCCGCAGGAATTTGATGTCACTGGTAGTACCGATTATTGCACTTCTCTTAGGCAGCCCTTCACACGACCCGCGGGGTAGCCGTAGGTGACCACAAATTGAACGCCCTGCTCAGCCTGTGTGCCGACGGGCGGTGTGAGACAGAATTGTGTTTTGCGTCACGTGGCACTCGGTGTCATTAATAAGGAAATTGCTACCGACCAGTAGCGGGCTGCTAGCACTTGCGAAGTCTCATGGCGGCAGGTTGTACGGAGTGATCACCTGGATCGGCACCGGGCGGGCCGGCTCGGCCGGCAACGCGCCGTGCTGCGCAAGAATCAATCTCATCGCCTGACGCGCGTCGGCCCGTAGATCGTTGTGCAGCACGACCGAGATCCGGCCCTCACGCAGCAGCTTCCTGTTGTCGACGTCCAGATCATGGGCGATGAACACCTCACACGGGCGGCCGAGCCGCTCGAAGGCCGCGATCGTGGCGGTGTTGCCGCCCCCGACCGAATAGACGGCCCCGACTCCGGGATGCCGTTCGAGCGCCTCCAGGACCAATCGCTCGTTCGTCGAATCGATGCCGTCGCTCTCGCTGACCTCGACGATCGTGCGGCCGGCGCCGCGCATCGCCGACCGGAAACCGACCTCACGTTCTCCCTCGCCGCGGAACACCGCCCGGCTGACCGTGATGAGGACGTCCGACGGTGCGGACCCCAGCCACTGCCCCATCAGATACGCGGCCGTCACCCCTGCTCCGTGATTGTCGATACCCACATAGGCGCACCGCGCGCTCGCGGGGATGTCGGTCGCATAGGTCACCACCGGCACCCCGCTGTGCACCAGCCGGTCGACGGCCTCGGCCACCGCGGGTTCGTCCTGAGCCTTGAGCACGACACCGTGGCTACCGCGAATGCGGCTCAGCGCATCGACCATCTGCTCAACCGACCCCGACTCCCACAGCCGAAACCGGGCGCGCAGCATCGCGGGCGCGAAGGCGGGGAGTTCGGCCTCGATCGCGGCCCGGAACGCATCGGAGAACCGCTCCGGCGTCTGCATGACGACGTCGATGAGGTAGCGCCTGCCGTTCAGTCGCAACTGGGCCCGCTGCTTGTCGAGATCCGCGATCGCCTGTTCGACCTCGGCCCTGGTGTTCGCCCGGACGCCGGGACGGTCGTTCAGGACACGGTCGACCGTTGCTTCGCTCAGCCCGGACTGTTGAGCGATCTCGCGGACCTTGTAGCGGTGCGGCATCGAATTCCTGAGGTGTTTTTGATGGTTTTATGGCGTTGATTGCGGCGGGTATCACAGCAAGACTAGCTGCCATGGCTGCACCAGTGACGGCGACATACGCACCGTGGATCGACGAGTCCGACTGCCGGCTCGACGAC
The DNA here is from genome assembly GCA_964579685.1 of uncultured Mycobacterium sp. GTDB lineage: Bacteria > Actinomycetota > Actinomycetes > Mycobacteriales > Mycobacteriaceae > Mycobacterium. Next base: position 1,176 of record CAZOIX010000585.1, on the reverse strand, counting down.
TTCCGCGCGCAGGTGCTTCGCGAGACCGAGCGTGCCGACTACCCGAACGCCGGCGACGTACGAAACAACGTGCCGGTGTATGCGGCGGCCGCGGTGACAGACGTCGACCGGCGCGTGATGCAGGCCGAGGTGATCCGCGCGCTCGCCGACGGCCCCGGCGTCGTCGTGTTCACCGACGCCTTCTCCCCCGGGATCGTCGACCGCGCCAATGAGGGCTTCTTCTCGATCATCGCCGCACAGCGCGCCGCGGGCTCCGCAGCAGGCGATCACTTCGGCGCCCCCGGCGCCAACGACCGGATCTGGAACGCCGCGCAAAAACTTGCGTTGCACGCGCCGGACGTATTCGCCGAGTACTACGCCAACGACACGTTGGCCCTCGTCTGCCAGGCCTGGCTGGGTCCGCGTTACCAGGTCACCTCACAGGTCAACGTCGTCAACCCCGGTGGCCCGCAGCAGGTTCCCCATCGCGACTATCACCTGGGTTTCGTGCCCGACGAGCATCTGTCGCAGTACCCCGCGCATGTGCACCACACCTCACCGGTGCTGACACTGCAGGGCGCCGTCGCGCACTGCGACATGCCGCTGGAGAGTGGACCCACGATGCTGCTGCCGTACTCCCAGCGGTTCGCCGGCGGCTATATCGCATTCAATCAACCCGAGTTCGTGGAATTCTTCGCAGAGCATCACGTGCAACTCCCGTTGAACAAGGGCGATGCGGTGTTCTTCAACCCGGCGCTGTATCACGGTGCGGGGTCGAACATCTCAGCGGGCATCCGCCGGATCGCCAACCTGTTGCAGGTCTCCTCGCCCTTCGGCCGGGCGATGGAGGCACTGGATCGCACGGCGATGGTCCGCGCCATCTACCCCGCACTGCTGGCGATGAAGGCGGCCGGACGGCCCCAGCGCGACCTGTCCAACACCGTGGTGGCCACGGCGGAGGGCTACGCCTTCCCCACCAACCTCGACAGCGATCAACCCATCGGCAGCCTCGCCCCACCCAGTCAGGTCGACACGGTGCTTGCAGCGCTCTCGGACAACCTCACCGCAGACGAACTCGACGTCGTGCTGCGCGCTCAAGAAGAACGGAGAATGCCATGACCACTCTCGGTGTCATCGGGTTGGGCCGGATCGGCGCCGTCCACCCCGAAACCCTCGCGGGCCTGGCCGGTCTCGACG
>CAZOIX010000584.1:0-3542 GCA_964579685.1 uncultured Mycobacterium sp. | reverse complement strand
GTCGCCGTCGGTTCGCGGATAGCTCGGCTCGTAGCACGGGATCACCAGCACCGGGACCTCGTGCAGATTCTCGACGAGAAACTCCGTCGATGACATCAGTTTGGCCTCGGAGGTGCCTGAGGGCATGAATCCGGCGATCAGCTGCCCGCCGACCTTTCCGAGGTAGGTCTGGCGGTACAGCTCGGCGATTCGCGCCCGCAGCGACGCTTCGGTGACGACCATCCACCGCCATGCCTGCTGGTTCGAGCCGTTCGGTGCGTGCAACGCGATCTGCAGGCATTCGCGGATCTCATCGAGGTCGACAGGAGCCTGCAGGTCCAGTGCTTTACGTGCGGACCTCGTCGTAGTGAGAAGTTGGTCGATGTCCACGGAAGCCTCGACTACGTCGCGATCTTCGACGCGAGGTCGAGCACGGTCACGGTGTCGGTGCCCTCCTTCTTCAGCCGCTCCGAGGACCGGAAGCCCAGGTCGACGTCGGTGGCCTGGGCGCGAAGTGCGCCAACGGTCAACTGCTCCTTCGGAATGTGGGTGAACATGTCGAAGTTATACAGCCGCAACGCATTCTGGTGGGTGATCTTGTCGATCTCTTCGTCGGGCAGACCGTCGAGGTAGATGTCGAGGGTCTCGGGGGCCAGCGGCCAGGTGGAGTCCGAATGCGGGTAATCGCACTCCCACGTCACCATGTCCATGTTGAGCTTGTCGCGGTTGGCGACGCCGAACTCGTCGTCGATGAAGCAGAGCGCGACCCGCTCCAGGAAGACCTCGCTGGGCGTCTTGTCCCCGAAGTCCTGGTGGGTCCACGCGCGGTGCATCTTGTAGACGCGGTCGATGCGCTCCAAGAAGTAAGGCACCCAGCCGATCCCACCCTCAGACAGCGCAAACCGCAGATCGGGGAACTTGCGCAACATCGGCGACCAGACCAGATCGGCTGCGGCCTGCACAATGCTCATCGGCTGCAGCGTGATCATGGTGTCCCCCGGAGCATCGATCGACGTGATCACCACGCTGGACGACGAACCGATGTGCAGGTTCACGATGGTGTTCTCGTCGCTGCAGGCCTGCCAGAACGGATCCCAGTGCGGATCGTGTAGTGATGGGTAGTCGATCTTCGTCGGATTTTCCGAGAACGACACGGCGTGGCAGCCCTTCTTGGCCACCCGGCGCACCTCGTCGGCCATCAACTGCGGATCCCAGATCGGCGGCAGCGCTTGAGGAATCATCCGGCCCGGATATGCTCCGCACCATTCGTCGATATGCCAGTCGTTGTACGCACGCAGCACTGCGAGTCCCAGGTCCTTGTCCTTCGCGCGGGCGAAGTACTGGCCACAGAACTGGGGAAACGAGGGAAAGTTCAGCGCCGCCGCCACCCCGTTGGCGTTCATATCGCGGATGCGCTCGTCGATGTTGTAACAGCCCTCGCGGATCTCGGACAGCTTCGTGGGCTCGGCGCCGTACTCGTCGGGCGGGCGCCCGGCGACCGCATTGAGTCCGACGTTGGTGGCCTCGGCGCCCTCGAAGACCCAGGCGTCTGTGCCGTCTTCGCGCTGAACCAGCTTGGGAACGTCATCCTTGTACTTGGCCGGAATGTGGTTGTCGAACAGGCCGGGGGGTTCGACCATGTGGTCGTCCACCGAGACCAGGACCATGTCGTTCATGTCCATGGGTACTCCTTATTTCTTCGTGGGTTCGGGGAATGAGACGTCGGCGTTGTCGGGCATCGCGCTGATGCCGCGGCGGTCACATACTTCGAGGACTTCGTCGACGATGGAGTCGGGCACGATGAACTTCTTCGTCGCCGAGATCTGGTCGAGGTGTGCGAGCACATCGTCGGCGGTCGGCTCGCTGTCGGGATCCGCCAGCCAGCCATCGGCGAGCCCCATGAACACGCGCGCGTAGCGTCCCGCGCATGCCGAGTAGTTGCGATGGGTGACGTCGCAATCGGCGCTGGCGAGGAAGACGACCAGCGGCACCACCAGCTCGGGCCGGATCGCGCGCATGAAACCCGACTCGGCCAGGAACTTCTCGTCGCCGACTGTCTCGGTCACCATCCGCGAAAAGCCGGTGGGAAGAACGGTGTTGGACAGAATTCCGTGCGCCTCGCCTTCGATGGCGATGACGTTGGACAGCCCGACGAGGCCGGTCTTCGCGGCCGCGTAGTGGGCCTCCATCGGCTGGCCGAAGTTGCCCGCCGACGATGAGATGAAGACGAACCGCCCGTAGCGCTGTTTGGCCATCACCTTGTACGCGGGCTGGCTCAGATAGAAGCCACCGTCGAGGTGCACTTTCAACATCTGGCGCCAGTCGTCGGGGGAGATCTCGTCGAACGGGATGCTGTTGAAGATGCCGGCATAGCTGACGACGGCATCCAGTCGCCCGAAGGAATCCATCGCGGTGTCGACGATCGCCTGCCCGCCCTCGGGACTGTCGACCGAGTCATAGGACGCGACTGCACGTCCGCCGGCAGTGGTGATCTCCTCAACCACCTGGTCGGCAACGCCGGCGTCGGCGCCCTGCCCGCGCATCGTTCCGCCCAGATCGTTGACCACCACCGCGGCGCCTCGTCGCGCCAGGTCGAGGGCGTAGAGCCTGCCGAGCCCGCGTCCGGCGCCCGTCACGATCGCCACCTTGCCGTCGAAATCGATCAACTCGCACTCCTTACCAGGTGGTCTCCGACCTGCTGCAGATAGTCGTCCGGGCTGCCGAGAAACCTGCTGAAGCTGAGCAGCCGTCTGAGGTAGAGCTGCGCGTCGTGTTCCCAGGTGAATCCGATTCCGCCGAATACCTGGATCGCGATGTCGCCGACACCGGCCAGCGCTCCGGCGAAGGCCTTGACCCGCAGCGCGGCCAGATGTCGCTCCTCGTCATCTGCGCAATCGGCGGCCCACACCGCGTACTGCACTCCGCTGCGGGCCAATTCCACCGTTTCGTACATGTCCGCGCACAGGTGCGCGACGGCCTGGAAGCTGCCGATCGGTGCGCCGAACTGGCGACGAACCTTGGCGTACTCGACTGTCATGTGCAGCACCTGGCGCGCGGCGCCCACGGCGTCGGCCGCCCAGGCGACGATCATGTCGTCACGCAGTGATTCGAGTGCGGCGCGGGATGCGGTCGCCACCACCGTGGCCGCCACATGGTCGAGCGTGACGCGGAAAATTTTGCGGGACTGGTCGATTCCGGGTACCTCAGCGACCTGTAGACCCGGTGCCGACGTCGGCACGGCCACCAGCACGGGTCGCTCGTCACCGACGGGGATGAACAGAGTGTCCGCCGCGGCGGCGTCGGGGACCTGGTCCACTTCGCCGTGCAGCACCGCAGCGTCGTCGAGTGCGATGTCGCTGCCGGGCAGTGCCACCGCCGCGACCGTCGAGCCGTCGGCCAGCCCCGAGAACGCCTCCGCATCGGCCCCGAAGCGAAGGAGCGCCCGCGGTGCGGCCACCGCGCTCGACAGCCACGGACCAGGGTGAAGCGCCGCGCCCAGTTCCTCGCACACGATGGCGGCCTCGACCATCGACATACCCTCGCCGCCGTATTCGACGGGAACC
>CAZOIX010000583.1:0-3546 GCA_964579685.1 uncultured Mycobacterium sp. | reverse complement strand
CCGTTCCGTCTGCGCCATCGCGCCCGGGATCGGCGCGATCGTCGGCCCACCGCAATGTGTGAGCCCCATCACAAAATTCTTCTCCCTGCTTCGTGTGCCACATCGAAGAATTGGGTATGTCGGGTATGCGGTACCTGCGGTACCGTGTTCGACAACGAGGGCGGACATGTAAACCTCACGGGAGGCTTCCGAATGGCAGGCAAAAAAGCTTTGACAAAGACTGTCAGGCGCTGGCGCCGCAACATGGATGTCAGCGATGACACCGCGTACGTCGACATGCTCAACACATTGTCGGAGGGGTCGGTACGGCGCAATTTCAATCCCTACACGGACATCGACTGGGATTCTTCCGAGTTCGCGGTGGTCGACAACGACGAGCGCTGGATCCTTCCGGCGACCGACCCGATCGGGCAGCATCCCTGGTACCAGTCACAGTCCAGGGAGCGGCAGATCGAGATCGGCATGTGGCGCCAGTCCAACGTCGCGAAGGTCGGCCTCCACTTCGAATCGATCCTGATCCGCGGGCTGATGGAGTACGCCTTCTGGACGCCCAACGGATCCCCTGAATACCGCTACTGCCTGCACGAGGCAGTCGAAGAGTGCAACCACACCATGATGTTCCAGGAGATGGTGAACCACATCGGCGCCGACGTGCCCGGCATGCCGCGGATGCTGAAGTGGATCCAGCCGGTCATCCCGCTGGTCGCGGGACCGCTTCCGATTCCGTTCTGGTTCGGCATCCTCGCGGGGGAGGAGCCCATCGACCACACCCAGAAGAACGTGTTGCGCGAGGGCAGGACGCTGCACCCGATCATGGAGCGAGTGATGGCCATTCACGTGGCCGAGGAGGCGCGGCACATCTCCTTCGCCCACGAGTATCTGCGCAAGCGCGTACCCGATCTGCCGCGCCGCAAGCGCTTCTGGCTGTCGCTGTACGTGCCGCTTGTGATGCGCGTGCTGTGTTCGGCGATCATCGTTCCGCCGCGGGCGTTCTGGAAGGAATTCGACATCCCGCGCTCGGTGCGCAAGGACATCTTCTTCAGATCGCCGCAGTCGCGACAGATGTTGCGCGACATGTTCGGTGACGTTCGCATGCTCGCCACCGACACGGGGTTGATGAATCCGCTGTCGAAGCTGGTGTGGCGGATCTGCCGGATAAGCGGTGAGCCGAGCCGTTTCCGCAGCGAGCCCGCTCGACAGCACGTGGTCGCCGCTTAGGAGCGCCATGCCCCACGTGATCACCCAGTCGTGTTGCAGCGACGGGTCCTGTGTCTACGCGTGCCCGGTCAACTGCATTCATCCGTCACCGGATGAGCCCGGCTTCGCCACTGCGGAGATGCTCTACATCGACCCCGTGGCGTGTGTCGACTGCGGCGCCTGTGTCAGCGCCTGCCCCGTCGGGGCGATCGCGCCCGATACTCGCCTGGAGTCTCGACAACTGCCGTTCATCGAATTGAACGCGGCCTTCTACCCCGAGCGGGAAGGCAAGCTGCCACCGACGTCGAAACTGGCGCCGATCATGGAGGCGCCGCGGGTCGATCCGCGCTCCGGCGGGCCGCTGACGGTGGCGATCGTCGGATCGGGTCCGGCGGCGATGTACGCGGCCGACGAACTGCTCACCCAGCGCGGCGTGCGGGTCAACGTCTTCGAGAAGCTGCCGACGCCCTACGGCCTGGTGCGTGCGGGCGTCGCTCCCGATCATCAGAGCACCAAGCAGGTGACGACACTGTTCGACACGATCGCCGGGCGGCGAGGGTTCAGGTTCTATCTCAACGTCGACGTGGGATCGGATCTGACGCACGCCGACCTGCTTGCCCACCATCACGCCGTGCTGTACGCCGTCGGCGCGCCGAATGACCGTCGGCTGGACGTCGAGGGTATGGGGCTACCAGGAACGGGCACGGCCACCGAGTTGGTGGCCTGGATCAACGGACATCCCGAATTCACCGATCTGCCAGTCGATTTGAGCCATGAGCGGGCGCTCATCGTCGGCAACGGCAACGTGGCGCTCGACGTCGCGCGCATTCTGGCCACCGATCCCGACGTGCTGGCGCGTACCGATATCTCCGATCATGCGCTTGCCGCGCTGCGTCATTCGAAGGTGACCGAGATCGTCATCGCCGCCCGCAGGGGCCCGGCGCACTCGGCCTTCACGCTGCCGGAGCTGATCGGGCTGACGTCGACGTGCGACGTCGTGCTTGACGGGGGCCCAGAAGTCGATGTCCGCGATCTGGTCATCCGCGACCTGGCTAACGAGACCGATCCGCTGACCCGCAACAAGTTGGAGATCCTGTCCAAGCTCGGCGATGGATCGGCACTGCCCACCCGGCCCCGTATCCGACTCGCCTATCAGCTGACGCCGAGCCGCGTCCTCGGCGAGCAGCGTGCCCAGGGGATGGAATTCACCGTGACCGGATCCGATGAGGTCCGCCGCATCGATGCCGGCCTCGTGCTGACCTCGATCGGCTACCGCGGCGCGCCGGTCCGCGATCTTCCGTTCGACGACGCCGCAGGGGTCGTGCCCAACGACGGCGGCCGGGTGGTCGATCCGCGGACGGGTGACGCCGAGCGCGGCAGTTATGTCGCGGGGTGGATCAAACGCGGCCCCACCGGCTTCATCGGGACCAACAAGTCGTGTGCGCGCGAGACGGTGCACAGCCTGGTGGCGGACTACAACGCGGGACTGCTCGACGGCCCGACGGGCAAGCCGTCCGCGCTGGACAAGCTGGTGCGGCGCCGGAGGCCCGACATGGTCGACACTGCGGGGTGGACGGCGATCGATGCCGCGGAGATCGGCCGCGGCGGTGACGACCGGCCTCGCAGCAAGTTCACCACCATCGCCGACATGCTGGCCGCTGCGGCGACCGCACCGCCGCCGTCGCTGCGCGACCGTGTGCTTGCCGGCCTGTTGCGCTGACGCGTTACCGACTCTGTTCGATCGCTCGAGAGCGACGCTAAAAGCTTGGCGCCCAGGACGTGTCGGACCCCAGTGATTTGATGGGGTCATGTCCGGGACCGCCTCGATCGACGCTCCAGATTTGAGGCGGGTTGATCGCCTTGAGGCGGTGTTCGAGGAGCTGGGCGAGTTGATGGGTCAACGCAACGCCATCGATGCCCGCATCGTGGAACTCGTCGCCGAAACCGACCACGACAACCTCTGGGGCATCACCGGCGCTCGCTCGATCTCGGCCATGGTCGCCTGGAAAACGGGATCCTCGACCACCACCGCCAACACCATCGCCGCCGTCGCCCACCGGCTGCCGGAGTTTCCCTTGTGTGCGGCCGGGATGCGGGAAGGCCGGCTGTCCCTGGATCAGGTCGGGGCCATCGCCAGGAAAGCCGGGCATGGCTCTGATGCCCATTACGCGGCGCTGGCCGAGGTCGCCACCGTCAGCCAGCTCAACACCGCCCTGAAACTGGAACCAACGCTGGATCCCGAACCCGACCCGTGGCGCGACGCGAAGCCCGACCCGGAACCCACACCGGCACCCGAGCTGGCGCCCACGATCGGCAAAACCCACAGCGACGAGCGGTACACCTACTGGA
>CAZOIX010000582.1:0-3547 GCA_964579685.1 uncultured Mycobacterium sp. | reverse complement strand
GCTCAAGGAGCGCCTCGACATCATCAAGACCCGCCGCCGCGGCTAGCGAGTTACGCCGACGCCGCGGGCGCGATCCAGGCGCCCGCGGATTCCCCACTCCGCGACCTTGAACAGGGCTTCGCGGATGTTGGATCCGCTCATCTTGGATTGACCGAACTCACGCTCGGTGAAGGTGATCGGTACCTCGGCGACGATGAACCCGTTGGTGATGGTGCGCCACGTCAGGTCGATCTGGAAGCAGTAACCCTTCGAGTCGACCGCGGACAGGTCGATCTTCTCGAGCACCTCGCGGCGGTATGCCCGGTACCCGGCGGTGATGTCGTGAATGTCGACGCCGAGAAGAACGCGGGAATAGCCGTTGGCGGTGCGGGACAACACCATGCGCCTGCGCGGCCAATTGCGCACCGCACCACCCTTGACGTAGCGCGAGCCGATCACCAGATCGGCACCGCCATCGATGCTGTCGAGCAACCGGTGTAGCTGTTCGGGCGGGTGACTGCCGTCGGCGTCCATCTCGACCAGCACCGAGTACTCGCGCCGCAGGCCCCAGTCGAAGCCGGCCAGATACGCCGCTCCGAGGCCACCCTTGGCGGCGCGGTGCATCACGTGCACCCGGTCTGGGTCGGCGAGCGCCAGTTCGTCGGCCAGCTCGCCGGTGCCGTCCGGGCTGCCGTCGTCGACGACCAGGACGTGGATGTCCGGACACGCCTGAAGTACGCGTCGGACAATCAACGGCAGGTTCTCCCGCTCGTTGTAAGTGGGGATGATGACCAGCGTGCGCTGGCTTGGGCGTTCCCCCGGGCCCGGGCCCGTCGTCATGTAGCTCCTCTGTCTTTCGCAGCCGTTCCTCGCCGGCGCGCGAAACTCCCATTGTGCAGTATCGCCGCGATCACAGCCCCAACGCCGAGGGCGACCAGCAGGCCCTCGACCAGCGGAGCCCAGCGTGTTGCGACTGTGAGCTGCGTCTTCAGCCTGACCTGGCTGTCCAGGTAGGCGGGCTCGAAGAATGCGGTGCGGGCCAGCTCACGGCCGTCGGGAGCGATGATCGCGCTGATCCCGGTAGTTCCCGCGGCGACGACGTATCGGTCGTGTTCGACGGCGCGCAACCGCGCGAACGCGAGTTGCTGTTCGCTCATGGCCTCGTCGAACGTGGCGTTGTTGGTCGGCACGGCCAGGATCTGCGCTCCGCTGCGCACCGCTTCGCGGGTGGCCCGGTCGAAGATGACCTCCCAGCAGGTCGCGACCCCGACCGGCACCCCCGCGGCGTGCACCACCCCGTTGCCGCTGCCCGGGACGAAATAGCCGGCCCGGTCGGCATACGACGACAGGTGGCTGAAGAAGCTACGCCACGGGAGGTACTCCCCGAACGGCTGGATGATCTGCTTGTCATGCCGCTCGGCCGGGCCGGTCTGCGGGTTCCACACGATCACCGAGTTGTTCGACAGCGGTTCGTCAGGGGTGGCGCCGGCCGCCTCGACCACACTTCCGACCAGGATCGGCGCGTCGATCGCAGCGGCCGCCGCCGAGATCTCGGCTTTCGCATCCGGATTGGCCAGCGGATCGATGTCCGAGGAGTTCTCCGGCCAGACGACGAACATCGGCTGCGGTGCGCGGCCTGCGCGCACATCCTCTGCCAGCCGGACCGTTTCGCGGACGTGGTTGTCCAGCACGGCGCGCCGCTGGGCGTTGAACTCGAGACCGAGTCGGGGCACGTTGCCCTGCACAGCGGCCACGGTGATCGCCTGCTCGTCGTCCGCGCCCACCGCGGAGTGCCGCACCTGTGGCCAGGTGAGCGCGGTCAGCAGCAGCACGACGGTGATGCACGCCCCCGGAACCACCACCGGTGGCGGGGCCGCCGTTCGGGTGGTACCGAGGCGCCACCACGTCACGATCTCCAGAGTGATTGCGGCCAGGCTGAATCCGACCACCGCAACGGCGAAGGACAGCAATGGTGCGCCACCGACCTGGACCATCGACAACAGCGGCCCGTCGGTCTGGCTGAACGCCACCACACCCCACGGAAACCCGCCGAAAGGAATGGTCGACTTGAGCCACTCCTGCAGCGCCCACAGCCCCGCGAACCAGAGCGGCCAGCCGGGAAGACGGCGGACCACCACCGCCAACACGCCGAACACCGCAGGGAACAACGCCTCCAGCGCTGAAAGAGCGATCCACGGAATCGCGCCGACCAGGCCGCTGATCCAGGGCAGCAGTGGCAGGTAGAACGCCAATCCGAACAGGAATCCGTATCCGAATCCGCCTGCAGCAGTCGTTGTTTCGCGGGTGAGCACCCACGCCAGCAGTGCGAAGGCGAGGAAAGCCAGATACCACCAGCCGAACGGTGGGAAGCTCAGGCACAGCGCCAGACCCGCCACGATTGCGACACTCACCTGCGGCAGTCGGTCGACGACTGCCAGGCCGAACCGTTTTGCGCGTGACGGGCCGGCTACCACCGGCGGCGCCTCGGTGTCGTCGTCGGTGTCGTCGTCGACTTCGGCACGTGCTTCGTCAGCCATGAATGGCCACACCTCGGCGCACTGTCTGGCGGCAACGCGGCAGGTCATCGTCGAGCCGCGGAAGGGCGGGCACCCGCGAGCGGGCATCGGTCGACCAGCGCTGCACCGCGGCAGACCCGGATTGGCTGGGCGCGCTGACCTCGAACTCGTCGGCCTCCCAGACCGCGTAGCTCGCCGGGGCGCCGGGAACCAGGATGCCGGTCTGACCATCGCGGACGCCGGCGGCGCGCCATGCGCCGCGGGTCGCGGCGGCGAACGCTGCGCGCGTCGACAGCGCGCTGCCTGTGGTGTGGTGCTGGGTCGCCGCGCGCACCGTCGCCCAGGGATTCATGCTGGTGACAGGGCTGTCCGAGCCGAAAGCGAGGGGCACGCCTTGGGATGCTAGCAGCGCGAAGGGATTCATCGATCCGGCTCGGTCGGGCCCGAGACGCTGGGCGTACATGCCCCCTTCGCCACCCCACAGGGCGTCGAAATTGGGCTGCATGCTGGCGAGCACGCCCCATGCGCCCAGGCTTCGCGCGTGTTCTTCGGTCACCATTTCGAGGTGCTCGAGTCGGTGCCCGCAACGGGCGACCGCGGGTGCGCCGAACTCGGCCACGACGCGCTGCAGAGCCTCGACGACGGCGGCGACGGCCGCGTCGCCGATCACATGGAATCCGGCCGTGATCCTGGCCTCGGTGCAGGCGCGCAGGTGCGCCGTGATCGCGTCGGCATCGAGATATGCGTTGCCGCAGCAGTCCGGGGCGTCGCTGTAGGGCTGTCGCAGCCACGCCGTACGCGATCCGAGTGCGCCGTCGACAAAGAGATCACCTGCCAGCCCCCGGGCGCCGGTGCGCGCGATCAGCTCTCGTGCCTGGACGGCGCTGTTCACCGCTTCACCCCAGTAGCCGACGACCTCGACGCCGTGGTCGATACCGCGCACCTCGTCCCAGTCGGCCAGGCCGCCGATGTCGGGCCCTGCGCACTCGTGTACCGCGACGATGCCCAAGGCCGCCGCTTCGTCCAGGGCGGCTTGTTGCGCACGCCGGCGC
>CAZOIX010000581.1:0-3552 GCA_964579685.1 uncultured Mycobacterium sp. | reverse complement strand
GGGTCATCGCCGGCGCCACCGTCACCGAGTCGCCGGTGTGCACGCCCATCGGGTCGACGTTCTCGATCGAACACACCACGACCACGTTGTCGTGACCGTCGCGCATCAGCTCGAGCTCGAACTCCTTCCAGCCGAAGATGGATTCCTCGATGAGCACGTTGGCGCTCGGGGAGGCCGCCAGCCCGTCGCCGGCCATCCGATCCACGTCCTCGGCCGAATAGGCCATACCCGAGCCCAATCCCCCCATCGTGAAAGAGGGCCGCACCACCACAGGCAGGCCCAATTCCGCAACGGTCTCACGCACCTCGTCCATCGTGAAACACACCCGTGAGCGGGCGGATTCGCCGCCGACCTTGCTGACGATGTCCTTGAACTTCTGCCGGTCCTCGCCCCGCTGGATGGCCTCGAAGTCGGCGCCGATCAACTCGACGCCCCAGCGCTCGAGTGCACCGTTCTCGTAAAGCGCGACGGCGGTGTTCAGCGCGGTCTGCCCGCCCAGGGTGGCCAGCAGCGCATCGATCTTGTTACCGCGCTCGGCATGCTGGGCGAAGATCTTCTCGACGAACGCCGCTGTGATCGGCTCGACGTAAGTGTGATCGGCGTACTCCGGGTCCGTCATGATGGTGGCGGGATTGGAGTTGATCAGGCTCACCTGAATGCCCTCGGCGCGCAGCACGCGGCAGGCCTGCGTGCCTGAATAGTCGAACTCGCAGGCCTGGCCGATGATGATCGGTCCCGAGCCGATCACCAGCACATGGTTGAGGTCGGTGCGCCGCGGCATCAGCGACCACCTTCCATCAGGCTGACGAACTGGTCGAACAAGTAGTTCGCATCGTGTGGGCCCGCTGCGGCCTCAGGGTGGTACTGCACCGAAAAGGCTCTCCCCTCAACCAGTTTGATGCCCTCGACGACACCATCGTTGGCGCAGGTGTGACTCACGATCGCGGCACCGAACGGAGTATCGAACGTCTCGCCGGCTTCGCCTTCCAGCGCGAAACCGTGGTTCTGCGCGGTCACCGCGACCCGTCCGGTGGCGTGGTCGATGACGGGCACGTTGATCCCGCGATGGCCGACCACCATCTTGTACGTCGACCGCCCCAGCGCACGACCGAGAATCTGATTGCCGAAACAGATACCGAAGAGCGGAATTCCTTCGCCGAGTATTTCCTGCGTCACACCGACCATGTGGTCGGCGGTGGCCGGGTCGCCAGGCCCGTTCGAGAGAAATACGCCGTCGGGCTTGAGGTCGGCGATCTGATCGAAAGTGACCGTCGACGGGAGGACGTGACTGCGGATACCGCGGCTCGCGAAATTGCGGGGCGTGTTGGTCTTGATGCCCAGGTCGATCGCCGCGACGGTGAAGCGTTGCGGCCCATCGGGTTCGACGATGTAGGTGGCGTCGGTGCTGACTTCACCGGCCAGGTTGGCGCCCAGCATCGAACGCTGATCACGCACGCGCGCCAGCAGTTCATCGGCGTGGGCGAGCGCCGCGCCGGAGAAGACACCCGCCTTCATCGAACCCAGGCTGCGCAGATGCCGGACCACCGCACGGGTGTCGATTCCCGCGATCCCCACGATTCCCTGACGAACGAGCTCATCGTCGAGCGTGCCGGTCGCGCGCCAGTTCGACGCCCGTGGGGACGGGTCACGCACCGCGTAGCCGGCCACCCAGATCTTGTCGCCGCGGCTTTCGCCGTCCTCCTGATTCCAGCCCGTGTTGCCGATCTGAGGGGCCGTCGCCACGACGATCTGCCCGTGATAGCTCGGATCGGTCAGGGTTTCCTGGTAGCCGGACATGCCGGTGGAGAAGACGGCCTCGCCGAGTGTCTGGCCGACCGCGCCGAACTCGCTTCCGGTGAAGATGCGACCGTCTTCCAGGACCAGAACCGCGCGACTCATGCCGTCTCCAACCACGGTTCGTACGCGGCGCGGTTGTCGGCGCGGAACCCGGTATCGATCTCGGCACCCGAGGGCAGGCGCCACCTGATGGCCAGGATGCCGTCATGGGTCAGGGCCTTACCGGCGATACCGAGCTCGGTACGGATCGCGGTGATCGACTCGTCGGGTATCCAGATGGGGCCTGCGCCGGTGCGCTGCAACATGATTCCTTCGGGGTAGCGGGTCAGCACCGCCTTGTGGCGGAACCCGAGGTCGCCAACCGCCACGCGATCGTTCCAATTCGGGACGAGCGTGCTTCCGACGTACAGGCCCTTGGTGGCCGGGATCGTCGCCGATCCCACCGTGTCGGGTAGCGATGGCAGCGTGCCGATCAGTTCGGCCTGGCGCTCGGCGCGCCGGCGCCAGCCGCGCAACATCGACTGGATGATGACGGCGATCAAGACGGCCAGTACGGCGGCCATGATCAACGACCCCACGAGGGTTCCGGTGTTCATGCCGGACTCTTCCCATCACGGGCCGTGACCTTGCCGCGCAACAACGTCAGCGTGACCGCCGCGGGCAACGTCATCGACTCATACGGGGTGTTGTCGGAGCGACTGGCCAGCGCCGAACCCTGGACCGTCCAGGTGGCGTCGGGATCGACGACGGTCAGGTTGGCCGGTTCGCCGATCTCCAGCGGGCGGCCCTGGTCCGGCAAGCCGACGATGCGGGCTGGGCTCTCACTCATCACCCGGGCGACGTCGCGCCACGTCAGCAGGCCTGGCCGCACCATCGTCTCGACGACTACCGACAATGCGGTCTGCAGCCCGAGCATGCCCGGCCGGGCCACCGAGAACTCGCAGAACTTCTCGTGTTCGGCGTGCGGCGCGTGATCGGTGGCCACGCAGTCGACGACTCCGTCGGCAAGCGCCTGGCGCAGCGCCTGCGCGTCGGCCGATTCCCGAAGCGGTGGGTTCACCCTGTTGCGGCCGTCGTAGGTGGCCAGCCGCCCGTCATCGAGCATGAGGTGGTGGGGCGTCACCTCGGCAGTGATCGAAATGCCTTGTTCCTTGGCCCATCTGATGATCTCGACGGTGCCCGCCGTGGAGGCGTGGCAGATGTGCACGCGTGCACCGGCATCGCGCGCCAGCAACGCGTCGCGGGCGACGATGGACTCCTCGGCCGCGCGGGGCCAGCCCGCCAGTCCCAGCAGGGCGGCGTTGGGTCCCTCGTGCGCGACAGCGCCGACGGTGAGGCGAGGCTCCTCGGCGTGCTGGGCGATGAGGACACCGAGGCCCGTCGCATACTCCAGCGCGCGGCGCATGATCAGCGGATCGTGCACGCAGATGCCGTCGTCGGAGAACATCCGCACCTGCCCGGCGCCTGCGGCCATCATGCCCATCTCGGTGAGCTGGGCGCCTGCCAGGCCCATGGTGACCGCACCGACGGGATGCACGTCGACGAGCCCGACCTGCTGGCCGCGGTGCCAGACGTGGTCGGTGACGACCGGGGTGTCTGCAACCGGATTGGTGTTGGCCATCGCGAACACCGCGGTATAGCCCCCCAAAGCCGCCGCTGCCGAACCGGTTTCGATGTCCTCGGCGTATTCTCGACCCGGCTCGCGCATATGGGTGTTCAGGTCGACGAAGCCGGGCAGCAGGATCTGGCCGGCTT
>CAZOIX010000580.1:0-3565 GCA_964579685.1 uncultured Mycobacterium sp. | reverse complement strand
CCGTAGTGACCGTTGCCGGTGTTGATGGACCAGTTACCACCCGATTCGCACTCGGCGATCGCGTCCCAGTTCACCGAGTCGGCGTTGGCGGTGGCGGTGGACATGGCCATTCCGACGATGGCGAGCGCCCCGGAAATGGCGGCGGCCACCAGGCCCTTGCTGACGGCTCTACGAATGTTCATCACTGCGGTCCTTCCCCGACCGTTTGAAACTCAAGGCCCGCGTGAAGCGCTCCTGCTTGCTTCGATGCGGCTATCCGGTGTTTCGGGTGATGAAGGTCACGTGTTACGCGAGCGTCAAAAGTTTTAATCGTTACTTATCTGGCGTAAGAGGTCTCTGAGAAGGAAGAGGCGGTGCCCGGGCTCATCGCCCAGACACCGCCTCTTAGGGTCTTGCCGTTACTAGCCGCGACGGCCGCAGACGGGCCAGGCGCCGATGCCCTGGGTCTGCAGCACGTTCTCCGCGACCCGGATCTGCTCCTCACGGCTGGCGTTGTGCGGCGAACCACTGCCGCCGTTGGCGCGCCAGGTGCCCATGGTGAACTGCAGCCCGCCGTAGTAGCCGTTTCCGGTCGCGATGCCCCAGTTGCCACCCGACTCGCAGGCCGCGACGGCATCCCAGTCGACACTGTCCGCATTGGCGGTGCCCGCCAGCGCCAACGGCGCCACGGCGATCGCTCCGGCGAAAGTCGCCAGTCCAAACGTCTTGCGGAGGTTCTTCAACTTCGATCCTTTCAACGAGCGCGCACCATCGGTACCCATGCGCGGACGCACGGGGACATGGCCTGGTCACAGGCTGGGTATATGAGCCGCACCGTCTCGGTTAGGTGCGGCAGCGGGAGGCCAGAGGTGCCTCATCGGGCGTTGCAACCCGATGGCCGTCGGCGGCGTCATCACCGCCATGGCCCCACTCACACGCAGGTTCGTGGTTTTTGAATTATTTGCTTCCTGAGAAGCCGATAAGGACCGTACAAACCGATTCGTCGAAAGTCATTTCGGTGAAGAACGTGTCGCGGTCAGATCACGGATCGATCACGAACGACGACGAGCGTTGTCTACGCAGGTCATCCATACGTTTGACGACGGCATCAATTCCGCTGCTCCAGCACGCCTCCGTGAGCCATCTCACCATCTTTTTGTGACCCACCACACCTATGGGGATCCGTTCCATACGCACGAGTATGTGGGCGAAACATCCACTCCACGTGGAAAAGTCGCCGATCGACGCGTGATTCGCCGCTACAGTTCGCTGACGCGGGTGACGTTGACTGGTACAAAGTGGATTCGCAAAATTATTGCTTGGCTTGATATTCCACCCGCTCACACATGAAGGCGTCCCAGGCGTTCGTTCGCGCGATTAGGCATATGGTCGAGGTCCGATCACCAAACTCGTTATATTCCACCGCTTTTCGATGCGGAGCCGACGCGGGAAAATCGCACTCAGTGGATCATCGCTGCGACACAACAATAATCAGGCATCAAGTTCGAAATATCCTGTTGCACAGTGATGTTGATGACGAAGAGCGTTACGCGGGTTTGCTACGCGATTCGCTTCGACGCTGCATCCCGCAGCTCCGCGATGGTGTTCACGTTCGTCAGCGATGCCTGCTCGGACATGACGACCCGCTGCGTGTCGACGGTGTCGACCAACGCCTGCATGCTGCGCTGCCCCGCCTCGACCAGCTCGGCCACGCGTTCGTGCAGGCTGGTGCGGTAGATCCCGGCCAGGTAATGCGAACGGCCGTCCCAGGGCAGCACGACGTCGGCTCCGAGACGGACGGCGGGTCCGGTGAGCTCGTCGATCAGGTCGGCGGATAGCAACGGCATGTCGACGGCGCACACGAACGCCAGGTCGAGTCCGGCCTCCGCGGCGGCGCGCAGCCCCCGGCCGGTCGCCAACAGTGGACCGACACCACGGACATCATCGCGCAGGATCTCCGCTTGCAGACTCGGCAGCGCCTGACCGGGTGCGGCGACGACGAACACGGGAGCGCATCGCGGGCTGACGGCGGACACGGTCCGCTCGACGAGGGTCTCGCCGTCGAACATGGCAGTGGCCTTGTCGCGGCCCATCCGACGGGATGCCCCGCCGGCCAGAATGACCGCTGCAAGCGGCACGGGGGACGTCACGCCCACGAGATTAGTCGACGGTCCAGGTGTCTTTGCCTTTGAGCAGCGACTGCAACGCCGCCGTGTCGTGCGGCTTGGCGTCACGCGCCGACGCGACCTGCTGGCGGGCGGCGTCGTCGTAGGTCGGCTTGCTGACCTGCCGGAAGATGCCCATGACCATGTGGTCGAGGTTCTGCTCGGACAGCCGCGACAGCGCGAACGCGTACGCGGGATCCGCGAGCTGCGCATCGTGGACGACGATCTCGTCTGCCGACACGTCCGCGGTCTTGGCGACCTCGAGCCCGTATCCGGACTTCACCACGCAGTATTCGCCGTCGGCGCCGAAGGTGATCGGTTCGCCGTGGGTCAGGTTGATGAGCCGTTCCTCGGCGCCCTCCTTGCGCAACGCGTCGAAGGAACCGTCGTTGAAGATCGGGCAGTCCTGCATGATCTCGACGAGCGCGGCGCCGCGGTGCTGGGCGGCGCCGCGTAGGACCTCGCTCAGGCCCTTGCGGTCCGAGTCGAGTGCGCGACCGACGAACGTCGCCTCGGCACCAAGGGCCAGCGACACCGGGTTGAACGGGTAGTCCAGCGAGCCCATCGGGGTGGACTTGGTGACCTTGCCGGTCTCCGACGTGGGCGAGTACTGGCCCTTGGTGAGGCCGTAGATGCGGTTGTTGAACAGCAGGATCGTCAGATTGACGTTGCGGCGCAACGCGTGGATCAGGTGATTGCCGCCGATCGACAGCGCATCGCCGTCACCGGTGACCACCCACACCGACAGGTCTTGGCGCGCCAGCGCCAGTCCGGTCGCGATCGTCGGCGCCCTGCCGTGGATGGAGTGGAATCCGTAGGTCTGCAAGTAGTACGGGAAGCGGCTCGAGCAGCCGATGCCGCTGACGAAGGCGATGTTCTCGCGACGCAGCCCGAGTTCGGGCAGGAAGTTGCGAATGGTGTTGAGGATGACGTAGTCGCCGCAGCCGGGGCACCAGCGGACTTCCTGGTCACTGGTGAAGTCCTTCGACTTCTGCGGTTCGTCGGTCGTTGGAACCAGGCTGGTTCCAGCGGTCAGCCCGAGGTCTGCGCCGATCAGGTCAGTCATGCGTTAGCTCCCACACCAGTCTCGACGGTGGCCGCGGCCAGCCGTGCGAACTTGGCCTTGTCAATTTCCTTGTCGCCCAACGTTCCGTCGAGCGCAGCGTCGATGATTCCTTCGACCTCGTCGGCCAGGAATGCCATGCCTTCCACCTTGGTCACCGACTGAACGTCGACCAGGTACTTGCCGCGCAGCAGCAGCGCCAGCTGACCGAGGTTCATCTCCGGCAACACCACATTGGGGTAGCGCCGCAGCACCTCACCCAGGTTGGCGGGGAAGGGGTTCAGATTGCGCAGGTGCGCTTGAGCCACCTTGATGCCCTTGCGCCGCGCGCGACGACAGGCCTCACCGATGGGGCCGT
>CAZOIX010000579.1:0-3569 GCA_964579685.1 uncultured Mycobacterium sp. | reverse complement strand
CCGATCGAGGAGATCAAGAACCGCATCTACGTCAGCCCCTTCTACGAGGAGGGCATCGACGAGCTGATCAACCTGATCGGTGTGGAGCAGGTGCTGTACGGCTCCGACTGGCCGCACCCTGAGGGCCTCGCGGAGCCGACTCACTACGTGACCGCGCTCGAGCACCTCGCGCTCGAGGATCAGGCGAAGATCATGGGCGGCAACCTCGGTCGACTTGTCACCGTGTGACGCGTACTGAAAATTTCCAGACCATCCCCGAGATGGTCTTGAGCGCGGCGGACCGTTTCGGCGATGCGGAAGCAGTTGTCGACGGTCCGCTGCGGCTCACTTTCACCGAGGTCGTCGACCGGATTCGCTGCGCGGCAGGCGCATTCGCGGATTTCGGCGTCGAGAAGGGCGATCGGGTAGCGATCTGGGCGCCCAACTGTGCCGAATGGATGATCGCCGCGTTCGGAATCATGACTGCGGGTGCGGTGCTCGTCCCGGTGAACACGCGGTTCAAGGCGGCCGAGGCCGGCGACATCATCGTCCGCAGCGGCGCCAAGGCGGTGATGGTCCAGCGGGGCTTTCTGGATCAGGATTACTGTGCGCCCGCCGGTGTGCCGGTCATCGATCTGACGTCCGACTTTCTGTCCTCGGGTTCACCGCTGCGCCGCCAGGTCAGCGGCAACGACATCGCCGACATCATCTTCACCTCCGGGACGACCGGACGGCCCAAGGGCGCCAGGATGAATCACCTCCAGACGCTGCGGGCCTACGAGGAGTGGGCGACTCTCGCGGATCTGCGCGAGGGTGACCGCTACCTGATGATCAACCCGTACTTCCACACGTTCGGGTTGAAGGCCGGCCTGGTTGCGTCCTTCCTGCGCGGTGCCACGATGGTGCCGTTGGCCGTGTTCGACATCGACCGGGTGGTGGAACTCATTGAGGCCGAACGCATCACGATGCTGCCCGGTCCGCCGACGCTGTACCACTCTCTGCTCACCGTCGCCGACAAGACGAAGCTCGCCACCCTGCGGGCGGCGGTCACCGGTGCCGCGGACATACCCGTCGAACTCATCCGGCGGATCCGCGACGACCTGCCTTTCGAGTCGCTGATGACGGGCTATGGGCTCACCGAGGCGGGCAACGTCACGTTGTCGAGGCCCGGTGACTCACCCGAGGACGTCGCGACCACGGCTGGCCTGCCGTGCGAGGGCGTCGAGGTGCGCATCGCCGAGGACAGCGAAGTCCTGGTGCGCGGCTACAACGTCATGCAGGGATACCTCGACGATCCTGTCGCCACCGCCGAAGCGATCGATGACGACGGGTGGCTGCACACCGGCGACCTGGGCACGCTCGACGCCGCCGGGCGACTACGGATCGTCGGCCGCAAGAAGGACATGTTCATCGTCGGCGGCTTCAACGCCTATCCCGCCGAGATCGAGGGCTTCCTCCTCGAGCATCCTGCCGTCGCACAGGCTGCCGTGATCGGCGTACCGGACGAACGCATGGGACAGGTGGGCAAGGCGTTCATCGTCGCGAAGGACGGCGGACCGACGATCACCGGCGACGACCTCATCGACTGGAGTCGCCGGCGAATGGCGGGTTTCAAGGTGCCCCGGTATGTAGAGTTCCTCGACAAGCTGCCGTTGAACGCCACCGGCAAGGTGATGAAGGCCGACTTGCACTAACGATACCGCTGAGCGCACGCACAGCGCGTAAATAGCATTTCCGCAGGAAGGTCGGCGTTGGCCGGGCCTGAGACCAGAAGGTATCGTCGCGGCGATGCGCAAAAAAGGATAATGGCATTCTCATGAGTAGTGGGCATAGGACAAGGAGGTCGCCGTGCCGTCATTCAGACGCCGTGCGTCGGTGACCGACGCGGATCGCGCCGAGGAACCCTCGAAGTCGCCGGACGGCGCGGCGGATGACGCTCTGACGCTGGCTGAGGAGGCTGAGGCCGAAGCGGCCGAGGCGGAGGCCGTAGCCGCCGCAGCGCGGGCAAAGGCCAAGGCGATCAGGTTGCGTCGGGAGGCGCAGGAAGCCGAAGCCAGGGAGAAAGCGGAGGCCGAGTCCGAACCCGAAACCGAGGCCGAGTCTGAACCCGAACCCGAGACCGTCATCGCCGGTGACAGCGACACCGTCGACGACGATCACGAGGACGCCGCGCCGAGCGGGCGCCGTTGGGGCCTGGTCCTCAAAGTCGTCGCGCTGACCCTCGCCGTCCTCTGCACGGCTGCGCTGATCACGGTCAGCGTCCTCATGGTCAACCATCACCGCAAGGCGGTGGCGGCGCAACAACTCAACGCGGAGTATTCAGCGGCTGGTAGGCAGGGCGTCGTCACGTTGATGTCGTTGGACTTCAACAACGCCCAGGACAATGTGAACCGCATCATCGAAAACACGACCGGCCAATTCAAGACTGACTTCGAGGATCAGGCGGCCGATTTCGTCAAGGTGGCCCAGGACTCGAAGGTCATCACAGACGTCACGGTCACTGCCACTGCCGTCGAGTCGATGACGCCGAATTCCGCTGTCGTGCTGGTGGCGGCCACGTCCCGGGTCACCAATTCTGCGGGCGCCAAACAAGAGCCACGCGCATGGCGGCTGTCGGTCAATCTGGAGCGAGTGGACGGCGGCCAGGTCAAGATGTCGAAAGTCGAGTTCGTGCCGTGACCGACGAGAACAAGAACCTTAACGGCGACGAGCCCACCGCCGTCGAGCTCACCGAGCCGGCCGAGATCGACGACGTCGAGGCGGCGGGAGACGCCGGGGAGGCGGACGAACCGACTGCACGACGCAAGGTGCTCGGTGGTGCCGGGCGCTACGTCGGCGTCATTCTGGTGGTGGTGGCGCTGCTCGCCTCCGCAGGAGTGGCGAGCTGGTTGTACTTCTACCAGTACCGGGTGGACCAGCAGACTGGTGAAGCCGCAGCGAACGTCGCGCTGGAAGCGGCCAAGAGCGGGACCGTGGCGTTGTTGTCGTACTCGCCGGACTCCCTCGACAGGGACTTCGCGAATGCCAAGTCCAACCTGACCGGTGACTTCCTGTCCTATTACACGCAATTCACCGAGCAGATCGTCACCCCGGCGGCCAAGGAGAAGCAAGTCAAGACCGCCGCATCGGTGGTACGGGCCGCAGTATCCGAGATCCGTCCCGACTCCGCGGTGGTGTTGGTGTTCGTCAACCAGGTCACGACGAGCAAGGAGAACCCCGACGGCGCGTTCGCGGCAAGTAGCGTCAAGGTCAGCCTGAAGAAGATCGACGGCCGCTGGCTGATCTCCGCCTTCGATCCGGTATAGGAGCCCACGAGCCAGTGGAGCTCTTCGGCGTTGTGCCGCTGCCGATCTCGGTCGCGGACGATCGGGCGGCGGCCGTCCTCCCGCTGGCCGGCGCACCGGCCTTGACCCGTGTCGTGCGGGCGATACTCGGCGTGGTTGCCGCACCTGGCCGCGTCGTCGTCGCGGCCGCCGAACCGGTGGCCGCCGACGCGCGCGGCATCCTCGCGTCCTCAGGGCTGCGGTCCGTGCCCGTCGTTGCTGTCGGCGGCGCGGCCACCAGAGCGGATTGCCTGCGCGCGGCTCTGG
>CAZOIX010000578.1:0-3579 GCA_964579685.1 uncultured Mycobacterium sp. | reverse complement strand
CGAGACGCTGGCGCGCACCGTGATGACTTCGTTGACGCTGCTCGTGGCGCTGCTCGTTGGCCGCGACGGAGGCCGCCGGGGCGGGAGCCTGGTGTGGCGCATCGCCGTCGCGGGTGCGTTGACACCTGTCGGGATCGCAATCGGAAGCCTGCCGTCGTCGATCTTCAGTGGCAAGGTCACCGCGCAGGCCGTCGGCTTCTCGATCGAACTCGTCGTCATCACGGCCATCGCCGTTCCCGTACTCGTCTCGCAGTGGAGACGGCGCAGCGCCGAAGATGCGCCAAGCGATTTCGTGCGCGTGTTCGGCCCGATCTACCTCGGGGTGCTCGCTGTCCTGTGCGTCAGCGCGCTGCCGGATTACTTCGGGGCGGTCGATGGGGTGACCGTCGACGGTACGCCGACCGGCAGCCTGCCCTACGCCGGTGTGAGTTTCATCGCGGCGGCGCTCTGCGTGGCCGCGGCGTCGTCACCCCGTTCCGATTTCAGGAACGCGCGGATGCTGACCGACGTGAAGGGCGGGGGACAACCCGGTTCGGCAGGCTGATCGGTGGATCACCGTCGTCGGCTCATGCGTAAGGCCGCGTCGTAGATCGAACGACCGTGTAGCTCGAAGAGCGCGAGCAGATCGACGGTATCGCCGCCGATTTCCTTCGCGATGAACAGGCCATCGGCGCCCGCCATCGCGTAGGTCGCGAGCTGATGGATTTCAGCGTCGGTCATGCCGCTCATGGCACCGCGCAGATACGCGGTGAACTGTTGCAAGGCTTCCTGGCGGACCTGGAGGAACATCGTGCGCGCACGGGGTTCGTCCGGACGGCGCTCGAGCGACAGCATCAGTCCCAGCCGAATGAAGTCGGGGGAGTCCAGGAATGCCTTCGATGTCTGGGCGGCCGCCCCGAGGATGCGTTCCTCGGCGTCGCCGTCGTCGGGCAGTTGCCAGGCACTCAGCCATCTGGCGAAGCTTCGTTCGATAACCGCAGCAATCAGGTCGTCTTTGTCCTTGAAGTGCCAGTAGATGGAACTGGCCGGTAGCCCGCATTTCGAGCTGACCGCCCCGATGCTTGTGCCTTCGTAGCCGCGTTCGGCGGCGATCTCGGTTGCGGCGTCGAGGATGCGCTCACGCGAGAGTTCGCCGTCAGCGCGCTTGCGGCGGCGCTTCTGGGCTTGCTTGTCGGCCAACTCCCACTCCTGTCAGGTCTTGACACCGTAGTGATCACTACATTACCGTAGCGATCACTCCAGAACAAGCCCCCTCGACGATGAGAGCGGACCGTGAGCAGGACAGACATATGTACGACGTCGCGGTGATCGGATACGGACCCACCGGCGCGACCGCCGCGAATCTGTTGGGCCGGATGGGCCTGCGAGTGCTCGTGATCGAACGCGATCCCGATGTGTACGGCCGTGCCAGGGCGATCTCGACCGATGAAGAGGTCATGCGGATCTGGCAATCCGTCGGACTGGCGGATCGGTTGGCGCAGGACATGCTGCCCGACCGCCCGTTGACCTTCGTCGATTCCGGCTGCAGGGAGTTCGTCCAGATGAAGGTCACCCCGCGTGGTGCGGGCCACCCACCGCAGCAGTTCCTCTACCAACCGGCGGTCGATCATGTGCTGCGCGAAGGTGTCGACCGGTTCGCCAACGTCGACGTCTTGCTCGAGCACGAATGCCTGCGCGTGGCGGCCAAGGGCGCCGAGGTCGAGCTGATGCTCGCCGATCTGCGGACTGACACGTTCACGCGGTTGCGTGCGTCCTACGTGATCGCCTGCGACGGTGGCTCCTCGCCGACGCGCGGTCAGCTGGGGGTCGGCTACTCGGGCCGCACGTACGCCGAGAGATGGGTCGTCATCGACACGAAGGTCCTCGAGGAGTGGGACGGCCACGATCGGCTGCGTTTCCATTGTGATCCGGCGCGCCCGACCGTCGACTGCCCGACGCCGCTCGGGCACCACCGGTGGGAGTATCCGGCGCGCGTCGGGGAGGACGACAACGAACTACTGCGCGATGAGAACATCTGGAAGGTTCTCAACGATCAGGGCATCACCACCGAGAATGTCGAGATTCTCCGGGCGGTGATCTACCACCACCACGTCCGTGTCGCAGACCGGTGGCGAGTGGGACGGGTGTTCCTGGCCGGCGACGCCGCACATGCCATGCCGCCGTGGATCGGGCAGGGCATGTCGGCAGGCGTGCGCGACGCCGCCAACCTGTGCTGGAAACTGGCCGCCGTCATCAACGGTCAGGCACCCGAGTCGCTGCTGAATACCTATGAGTCCGAACGCAAGCCGCACGTGACCGAGGTGACCCGACGTGCCGTGCTGGTCGGCCGGCTCATCACCGAGCGCAACAGAGCCATCGCTGCGATGCGCAACCACATCGTGCGCACACTGACCCGGATTCCCTGGGCGGATCATGTGTTCCAGGAGATGTTGTGGATTCCCGACGCCCGTTACCAGGCCGGCTTCTTCGACGGCGACCACCGCGCCGCGGGATGGCAGATACCCCAGCCGTGGGTCACCGACGACACCGGTGCATCCGTTCGCCTCGACGACGTCCTCGCCGGAAGGTGGGCCGTCCTGTACATCGGCGTGCCGCCGCCGGGAGCGGACGCCTGGGCCGAACGCGGCGCCCCGCTTCTTCGGATCAACGAGCCCACTCTGACGCGGTGGCTGCGGCGCAAGAAGGCTGCCGCCGTGATCGTGCGTCCCGACGGATTCATCTATGCGGCTGCGCAATCCGAGCACCCGCTGCCCGCGCCCCCGTTCGCCAGCCCCCTAGGAATCGGAGTACCCGCATGAGCGTCACCAAAATGGCTGAACACACCGTCGTGGTCGGCGGCAAACCGATCTTCGTCGCAGAAGCCGGCGATGGGCCTCCCGTGGTCTTGCTGCACGGCGGCGGCCCCGGTGCCTCGGGAGTTTCGAATTACTCGCGCAACATCGACACGCTCGCACGCCACTTCTGGGTGATCGTCCCCGACATGCCGGGCTACGGCCGCTCCGGTAAGGGAGTCGATCGATCGGATCCGTTCGGCTACCTCGCTGACATGATCCGCGGCATGCTCGACGAACTCGGTATCGGCACCGCGCACCTGATGGGCAACTCTCTCGGCGGCGCCGCCGCACTGCGACTGGCGATGGATGCGCCATACCGCGTCGGCAGGCTCGTGCTGATGGGGCCCGGCGGGATCGGGACGACAAGGGCGCTGCCTACCGCCGGTCTGAACAAACTCTTCGGATACTACGGCGGAGATGGGCCCAGCCGCGAGAAGCTGGAACACTTCATCCGCAATTACCTTGTCTATGATGGGAATTCGGTTCCCGGCGACCTGATCAACCGACGTTTTGGGGACTCCATCGATCCGGACGTGCTGGCGGATCCCCCGCTGCGTCGTCCGTCGGGCCCGTCAGCGCTACGCACCCTGTGGCGGATGGATCTGACCCGGGACCCGCGCCTGAAGACGTTGGCCACCCCGACACTGGTGCTGTGGGGCCGCGACGACAAGGTCAACCGCCCCAGCGGCGGTCCGCTGCTGCTCAACACGATGCCCAACGCAGAACTCGTGATGACCTCGCACAC
>CAZOIX010000577.1:0-3587 GCA_964579685.1 uncultured Mycobacterium sp. | reverse complement strand
GTAGATGACCCCGCCGACACTGGCCGTATGGAAGTTCGCCTCCTGCGACGGTTGCCAGCTGACGCTGCTGGACTGCGAGGACGAGCTGCTCACCCTCGCCGGTCAGGTGCAGATCGCCACCTTCCTGGAAGCCTCCAGCACGATCGTCGGCGGCCCCTACGACGTATCCCTCGTCGAGGGGTCGATCACCACCGCGGCCGACGAGCGCCGAATCAAGGAAATCCGCGAGCAGTCAACGGTCCTGGTCACCATCGGAGCGTGCGCCACCGCGGGGGGCGTGCAAGCGCTGCGCAACTTCGCCGACGTCGATGAGTTCGCGTCCGTGGTGTACGCCAAACCGGAGTACATCGACACGCTGGCGACGTCCACGCCGGCTGCCGCGCATGTCAAGGTGGACTACCAGTTGCAGGGCTGCCCGATCGACCGGGGGCAGCTGCTTCAGACTCTCGCGGCACTGCTCGTTGGACGCAAGCCCCACCTGCCGGCCAAGACGGTGTGCACCGAATGCAAACTCCGCGGCGTCACATGCGTGGTGGTGTCCGAGGGCATCCCCTGCCTCGGCCCGGTCACCCACGCAGGCTGCGGCGCCCTGTGCCCGTCATATCACCGCGGCTGCTACGGCTGCTTCGGCCCCGCCGCAACGCCCAACACTGCTGCGCTGATCGGCGTGTTGCGCCGTGACGGCATGACGGACCTCGGCGTCGAGCGGGTGTTTTCGACCTTCAACGTCACGAAATTCGCCGCTGAACGGAACGACCGATGAACCCCGAAGTCCGCACTCTGGCGGTTGGTGCCCTCACTCGCGTCGAGGGTGAAGGGGCACTGCACGTGACCCTCACCGACGGGGTCGTCGACACCGTCGAGCTGAACATCTACGAGCCGCCCAGGTTTTTCGAGGCCTTCCTGCGCGGCCGGGCATACACCGAGCCGCCCGACCTGACCGCGCGGGTGTGCGGCATCTGCCCGGTCGCCTACCAGATCAGCGCGTGCAATGCCATCGAGGATGCCTGCGGCGTGACGGTTCCCCCCGAGCTGGTCGCGCTTCGGCGACTCCTGTACTGCGGGGAGTGGATTCACAGCCACGCACTGCACATCGTGCTCTTACATGCTCCCGATTTCCTGGGATTCCCTGACGGAATCAGCCTCGCGCGTGAACGCCCGGAGTTCATCGAACGCGGGTTGGCCCTCAAGAAGGCCGGCAACCGGGTGATGGAGCAGATCGGTGGACGGGCCATCCACCCGATCAACGTGCGGCTGGGCGGTTTCTACTCCGTGCCGCAGAAGGCTGTTCTCAAGCCGCTGGCCGAGCAGCTGCGCCACGCGCTCGACGACGCGCTGGCCATGGTCCGATGGGTGTCCGAATTCGATTTCCCCGATGTGGAATTCGATCACGAACTACTCGCGCTGACCAATGGCGATCAATACCCGGTCGAGAACGGGACGATCCTGCGCAGCGCCGGATCCCCATTCGAGATCGCCCACTTCGGCGACCACGTCGTCGAGTCGCAGGTGGCGCACTCCACAGCGCTGCAGGCCACACTCGACGGTGGGCGCTACCTGACCGGCCCGCTGGCGCGGTACTCCTTGAACTCTGCCGCGCTCTCGCCCACCGCCGCTGCGGCCGCCGCCGACGCCGGACTCGGCATCCAGTGCCGAAACCCATTCCGTAGCATCGTCGTGCGCGCGGTCGAAGTGGTGTATGCGATTGATGAGGCACTGCGAATCATCGACGACTACGAGCAGCCCGCCCGACCGTGCGTCGATGTTCCTGCCCGTGCCGGCGTCGGGCATGGTGTCAGCGAGGCGCCCCGCGGATTGCTGTATCACCGATACGAGATCGGCGACGACGGCCTGATCCGGGCGGCGACCATTGTTCCTCCGACCGCCCAGAACCAGGCCGCGATCGAGCACGAGATGGCCTTATTGGTGGCCGCCAACCTCGCGCTGGACGACGTGACGCTGACGTCCCTGTGCGAGAAGTCGATTCGCAACCATGATCCCTGCATCTCGTGCTCGGCACATTTTCTGACTCTGACCATCGACCGAAGATGAACACCGTCGTCATCGGCATCGGCAACGGCTTCCGCCGCGACGATGGTGTGGGGCTCGCGGTTGCCGACCAGATCGCCGAGCGTCGCGTTCCCGGTGTGCGCGTGCTGACGGCCATCGGCGAACCCGGCGAGATTCTCGATGCCTGGCACGGCGTCTCGCTGGCCGTGGTGGTCGACGCGACGGTAGGCGCATCGGTGGTGCCCGGCCGATTTCAGCGCCTGACACCGGGGGACTTCGAGGCCCCCCGCGGGGTTAGTTCGCACACGCTCGGGCTGGCGCAGACATTTGCCCTCGCGCAGGCCCTTGGCCGGGTACCCGGAAAGCTCGTGGTGTTCAGTGTCGGGGTCGCCGACGTCGGTCACGGTGTCGGTCTGACGGCCGACGTGGCTGCGGCTGTGCCCGCGGTGGTCGATGCGATCTGCGCGGAGATCGCGTCGGGAGTCGACGTGCCCGCCCCTTGAGGACCAATGGCCCCTTCGGACCCAGCGCGACGCCGCTAGCGTCGACCACATCGACGAGTGGTGGGGATCAGGACAATGACGACAACGGAGCTGAACGTCATCCGACACGCGCTCGGGCTGGCCTGCCGCGCGCCGTCTGTGCACAACAGCCAGCCGTGGCGATGGATTGTCGACGGTCCGACGCTGCATCTGTTCGCCGACACCGGGCGGCTGATGCCCTCCGCAGACCCGCTGGGCCGGGAGATCATTTTGAGCTGCGGCGCCGCGCTCGACCACCTCGTCGTCGCCATGTCGGCGGCCGGCTGGGAATCGACCGTGGCACGCTTCCCCGACCCCTATGAGCCATTCCATCTGGCGACACTGGATTTCCGGCCGAAGACAGACGGCGCAACCGACAGGTCGCAGGCGCGCGCGGAGGCGATCATGCGACGTCGCACCGACCGGCGCCATTTCGATCCTGCGCGTGACTGGCAGGGGTTCGAGGTTTTGTTGCGGCAGACGATCATCCCGTACCACGTGATGTGTGACGTGGTACTCGACGATGCCCGTTCGCGATTGGCCGAAGCTTCCAGGCTCACCAAGGAGATTCGGGAGAACGACCCCTCATACGAGGCTGAGTTGCAGTGGTGGACATCGCCCTTTGTCGCGCACGAAGGCATTCCCCCGGGGTCGCTCGTGTCCGCCGCGGAGGCCGCGCGAGTGGACGTGGCGCGGGACTTCCCGACGGCAGCGCCGGGTCCGCGCCGCACCGGCTCCGGTGCGGACCAGTCGAAGATCGTGGTGCTTTCGACGCACCACGAGGACGCCCGCCTGGACGTGCTGCGCTGCGGAGAAGCGTTGTCGGCCATGCTGCTTGAATGCACCATGGCCGGCATGGCCACATGCACCCTCACTCACATGACCGAACTCGCCCCCAGTAGGGAGATCATTCGCGAACTCACCGGACAGCATGGGCTTCCGCAGCTGTTGGTCAGAGTCGGTCAACCGCCGGCCGAGGATTCAGCGCCGCCGGCAACGCCGCGCCGACCGCTCGACGAAGTCCTTCACATTCGCGGTTGATGGCAACGCCGACCC
>CAZOIX010000576.1:0-3587 GCA_964579685.1 uncultured Mycobacterium sp. | reverse complement strand
CGGCGACGCTGGGGCGCCACGTCAACGACAAGATGCTGTCGTTCTACATGAAGACCCCCGGCGGGTTCGATGTCGAATTCGGTTGCGAGGGCCTGCGGGTCACCGACGAGGACGACTGGGTCGCCAGGGAGAGCACCGCCGTCAGCCTGTGGGGCCACGACTTCAGCATCGGCTTCAAATAGTGCCTGAGCCCATCGACCCTCGCACATTCCGAAATGTGCTTGGGCAGTTCTGCACGGGCATCACCGTGATCACCACGGTGCACGACGGCGAGCCGATCGGCTTCGCGTGTCAGTCGTTTGCCGCGCTGTCGCTGGAACCGCCGCTGGTGCTGTTCTGCCCGACGAAGGTGTCGCGATCCTGGAAGGCCATCGAGGCCAGCGGTCACTTCTGCGTCAACGTGTTGCACGAGAAGCAGAAGGACGTCTCGGCGCGCTTCGGTTCCAAGGAGCCCGACAAGTTCGCCGGACTCGACTGGCACCCTTCCAAACTCGGTTCGCCCGTCATCAAGGACACCCTGGCACACATCGACTGCACGGTGGCTTCGGTGCACGACGGCGGCGATCACCTTGTCGTGTTCGGCGCCGTGCACTCGCTGTCCGACGTGCCGCACAAGAAGCCGCGGCCACTGCTGTTCTACCGGGGCAATTACACCGGTATCGAGCCGGACAAGACGACGCCCGCGCATTGGCGCGACGACCTCGAGGCATTCCTGACCGCCACCACGGACGACACCTGGCTCTAGAGGCAACCCGCCGAACAGGGATCCAGCGGCGGCAGCAGCTCCGGATTCGGTGCGTTCGGATCCACCGGCACCTGTGTCGAGAGATCCACGTCGTGATCGAGTTCCGGTGCCGACGGGATCATGTTGCAGACGAAGCTGAGAGCCAGGTCGCACGGCGGCCGGCCCGGTTGTGCCGGGGCCGGGGCAGCGAACCACAGCGCCGCACCGCAGGCGGCGGCGGCAGCGATGAACGTCCTCGTCAACATCACGTCGACCATATCGGAGCCGCGTGCCCAGCGGCGCGATTCACCACTCGTGCACGCCGAGAAGCACGTCGCGTTGGTCGACCATCCGGTATCGGATCGCATCGACGACGGCCCCGACCTCGGGTCTTCGCAACGTCTCGGCTCGAGTGACCAGCCAGTAGGTCAACTGCACCGCCACCTCTTCTGGAAGCACTCGGACCAGGTCGTCGTGGCGGTCGGCCATGAAGCACGGCAGCAGGCCGATGCCCGCCGCCGCCCGGGTCGCCTCGACGTGAACGAAGACGTTGGTGGACGTGACGGATTCACGCATCGCGGGGGCGAAGCCCCTCGCCACATCGAGGTCGTCGACCTGCAGCATCGAGTCGATGAAATACACCAGGGGAAACCGGGCGAGGTCCGCGATACTCGTCGGAGTGCCGTGGTCGACCAGGTAGCCGCGTGCACCGTAGAGGCCCAGGCAATAGTCCCCGAGCCGGATCGCCTTGGCGCGGTGCACCTTCGGCTCTCCGACCACCACCTCGATGTCCAGGCCCGAGCGCTGCTGGGTGACGCGGCGGGTCGCGGCGACGATTTCGACCGCGACGTTCGGATGGTCCCGTTGCACCGTCGCGGCCGCGGGCGCGGCGATGTAGGCCGAGAAACCGTCCGTCGCCGATATCCGGACCACGCCCTCGAGTTTCTGTTCACCGCCGGTGTGGACGCTCAGCGACCGCACGGCGGATTCGACGGCCTCGGCCGCCGACAGTGCGTCGCGTCCCAGGTCGGTGAGCTCCCAGCCCCCGGCCACGCGGGCCAGCACCCGACCGCCGATGGACCGCTCCAATGCGGCGATGCGACGCGAGATGGTGGTGTGGTTGAGGCCGAGTTCCTCCGCGGCGGTGTTGTAGCGGCCGGAGCGGCCGACGGCCAGCAACACGAGAAGGTCGTCGGCGCTGGGCTGGCGGCCCGATGAGCGAGAGGACTCGGCCATATCTGCATTTTTGCAGATAGCTCCTGCAGTTTTGACCATTGCGGGCAGGGGTACCTGCATGAATACTCACAGTCGTCTGTGCAGTGCGTCACAATTGAGGAGCGTTCGATGACGATTCACAACGAAGCGCCAACGGGTCTCAAGCGTGTGGTCGCGGCGTCGATGGCGGGCACCGTCGTCGAGTGGTACGAGTTCTTCCTCTACGGCACCGCCGCCACCTTGGTCTTCAACAAGGTGTTCTTCGCCCAGGGCGACAGCGCTTACGGTGCGATCTTCGCCGCCTTCCTGACCTACGCGGTCGGCTTCATCGCCCGTCCACTCGGCGGGGTGGTGTTCGGTCACTTCGGTGACAAGTACGGCCGCAAGAAGCTGCTGCAATTCGCGATCCTTCTGGTCGGTGTCGTGACGTTCCTGATGGGCTGCCTGCCGACCTACAACCAGATCGGCATATGGGCACCTGTGCTCCTGGTCGTCCTTCGCTTCCTGCAGGGCTTCGCGGTGGGGGGTGAGTGGGGAGGCGCCGTCCTGCTGGTGGCCGAGCACAGCCCGAACCCCAGCCGAGCCTTCTGGGCCAGTTGGCCGCAGGCCGCGGTGCCGCTGGGCAACATGCTCGCGACGGTCGTGCTCTGGGTGCTGACCGCAACACTGTCCGAGGACGCCTTCCTGTCATGGGGATGGCGGGTCGCGTTCTGGCTGTCCGCAGTGGTGGTGCTGATCGGCTACTACATCCGGACCAAGGTCAGCGATGCGCCCATCTTCGTCGAGGTGGCGCAAGAAGTGGAGCGGGTGAAGGCAGCTTCCTACGGTGTGGTGGAGGTGCTCAAGCGTTATCCGCGTGGCGTTTTCACCGCAATGGGCCTGCGGTTCGCCGAGAACATCATGTACTACCTCGTCGTGATCGTGTCGATCACGTATCTGAAGGTGCAGGTCGGTGTCGACACCAACGCCATCCTGCGGTACATGCTCGTCGCGCATGCGGTGCACTTCGTGGTGATACCACTCGTCGGACGGCTCGCCGATCGCTACGGTCGCAGGCCCGTCTACCTCGTGGGCACCGTGCTGGCTGCCACCTGGGGCTTCTTCGCTTTCCCGATGATGGACACCGGCAACTATCTGCTCATCATCGCCGCCATCGTCATCGGCCTGCTCATCCACGCACTCATGTATGCGCCGCAGCCGGCCATCATGGCCGAGATGTTCCCGACCCGGATGCGGTATTCCGGTGTGTCCCTTGGCTATCAGGTCACCTCGATCGTCGCAGGATCGGCGGCACCGGCCATCGCTGTCAAGCTGCTCGAGATCTACGATTCGTGGGTTCCGATCGCGATCTATCTCGCGGCCGCAGCGGTCGTCACGCTGATCGCGGTGCTGTACATGCGGGAGACCAACGGCGTCGACCTGAAGGCCATTGATGAGGCCGATCGCGAGGAACTCGCGAAGGCGGGCGCCGCATGAGCGAACTCGCCGGGCGCACGGCGCTTGTCACCGGCGGGGCCAGCGGTATCGGCGAGGCCTGTGCGCGGGAGCTGGCGGCACGGGGGGCGACGGTCACCGTCGCGGACCGAGACGACGTCGGCGCCAACTCGGTTGCCGAGGATATCGGCGGAAAGGCATGGACCGTCGACCT
>CAZOIX010000575.1:0-3588 GCA_964579685.1 uncultured Mycobacterium sp. | reverse complement strand
GGGCACCGACCTCTCCGAGGTGGCCTGCGACCTCCTCGGCGCCCTGCTCACCGAGGGCCTGGAGATCCGCACGCCGTCACGAGCGCTGAAGGCGTTGGTGGCCAGCCGAATCAGCGACGAACACGCAGCGACCGCGCTCAGCAGTGAGGCACCCACCGTGCCCGGCTCATGGCTCTACGGTAAGGACGTGCTCGACCTGATCACAGTGGGCGGCCTCGCCGCCGACGAGGTGGTCGATACACTGCGGCCGTTGCAGTTCCGCGACTACTCCATCGCCTCGAGTCCGTTGATCCACTCCGACCGCGTGCACTTGACCGTCGCGACGGTGCGTTACAGCGCCGACGACCGCACGCACGGCGGTGTGGCGTCGACGTTCCTTGCCGAGCGCGGCGACACGGTGCGCGTACACCTGCGCCCGAACAATCACTTCCGCCTGCCTGCCGACGACGTACCGATCATCATGATCGGCCCGGGCACCGGCATCGCACCCTTCCGGGCCTTCCTGCAGGAACGTCAGGCCAACCGCGCGGCGGGACGATCATGGCTGTTCTTCGGGGACAGGCGACGGGCCACCGACTTCCTCTACCGCGACGAGTTGGAGGCATTCGTGGACGCCGGCACCCTTACCCGGCTCGATCTCGCCTTCTCCCGCGACGGCACAGAAGGCGCCCCGAAAACGTATGTCCAGCATCGTATGCGGGAGCGTGCAGCCGAATTCTTCGACTGGCTACGCGATGGCGCACACGTCTATGTCTGCGGCGACGCCGAACGGATGGCCAAAGACGTCGACGCCACCCTGCACGACATCGTCGCCACGTGCGGCGGGATGGACGCACCGGCGGCGCACGCCTATGTCAACGACCTCATCAAGTCACACCGCTATCTGCGCGACGTGTACTAGCGATAGACGAGGCCCCGCAGTATCACCAGATCGGGTTGATTGACGACGCCCGCTCCCTGTCTGGGGTCGTCGTGATAGCACACGAGATCAGCCGACGCTCCGTGCTCGATGCCCGCTCGGCCCAGCCACTCTCGAGCGCTCCAGCAGGCCGCGCCCAACGCATCGGTGGGACTCATCCCGATACCCCTGAGCGCGTCGATCTCATCGGCGATCCGGCCGTGCGCCACCATGCTGCCCGCATCGGTGCCCGCATAGATC
Organism: uncultured Mycobacterium sp.; assembly: GCA_964579685.1. Classification (GTDB taxonomy): domain Bacteria; phylum Actinomycetota; class Actinomycetes; order Mycobacteriales; family Mycobacteriaceae; genus Mycobacterium. The sequence continues at coordinate 2,429 of CAZOIX010000575.1, read as the reverse complement.
GGCACGCCTGCCTCCCACGCGGCGGCGATGCGCGCCGGACACTTCTCGTGCAGGTCTCGCATGTGGCGGGCGTAGGCCGGGAATTTGGTTGCGTTGTCGGCGATTCCGGGAAAATTGGCGATGTTGATCAGTGTCGGCACCAGTGCGGTGCCGTACTCGACCATCAGGTCGACGGTGTCGTCGGTCAACCCGGTGCCGTGCTCGATGCAGTCGATTCCCGCCTTGATCAGCCCCGGCAGCGCGTCCTCACTGAACACGTGCGCGGTGACCCGGGCGCCGTTGGCGTGCGCCGCCTCGATGGCGGCCTTCAGCACATCGTCGGACCACAGCGGCGCCAGATCGCCGACCTCTCGGTCGATCCAGTCGCCGACGAGCTTCACCCACCCGTCGCCGAACCGCGCCTGCTCGGCCACGGCATCGGGCAACTGGGATTCGTCGTCCAATTCGATCGCGAAGCCGCGCTGATAGCGCTTGGGCCTGGCGAGGTGCCGGCCCGCCCGGATGATCCGCGGCAGATCGTCGTGATCGTCGAGGCTGCGGGTGTCGATGGGTGAGCCGGCGTCGCGCAGCAGCAGTGCGCCCACGTCGCGTTCGGTCTCGGCCTGCTCGACGCACTCGTCGAGGTTCTCTATCGGGCCGTGCTCCCCGAGGCCGACGTGACAATGCGCGTCGACCAGGCCCGGCAGGACCCAGCCGCCGTCGAATACGGTCTGCGCATCGGCAACGGGTTCAGCGCTGATACGACCGTCGACGATCCACCACTCCGCCGGCTCCTCGTCGGGTAAACCCCGCCCGCGCAGGTGCAGCCGCATCAGTTCTTGGGAAACTTCAGCTTCGACAGATCGATGTCGGCGAGACCCGGCGGGAGCTCGTCGAGCCCCTTCGGCATGTCGGAGAGGTCGGGGAATCCGGCGGGCAGACCGGCGCCCAGCGGATTGCGCACCTTCGGCGGCGTCGGTCCGCGACCGCCCTTCTTGCCCTTCCCCCGCTTGCCCTTCCCCGACTTGCGGTTCGAATTCTTGCGGCCGAAGGGCATGCCCATCTGGCCCGCCATCGACGACATCATCTTGCGGGCCTCGAAGAACCGCTCGACGAGCTGATTCACCTCGCCGACGGTGACGCCGGATCCGTTGGCGATACGCAGCCGACGCGAACCGTTGATGATCTTGGGGTCGGCACGCTCAGCCGGTGTCATACCCCGGATGATCGCCTGCAGGCGGTCGAGCGACTTGTCGTCGACGGCCGCCAGCGCGTCCTTCATCTGCCCCGCGCCCGGCAGCATGCCCAGCAGGTTGCCGATCGGGCCCATTTTGCGGATCGCCAGCATCTGCTCGAGGAAGTCCTCCAGCGTCAGCTCACCGCTGCCGATCTTGGCGGCCGCTTCCTCGGCCCGTTCGGCGTCGAACACCTGCTCGGCCTGCTCGATCAAGGTGAGCACGTCGCCCATTCCCAGGATGCGGCTGGCCATGCGGTCGGGGTGGAAGACGTCGAAGTCCTCCAGCTTCTCACCCGCGGAGGCGAACAGGATCGGCACGCCGGTCATCTCACGCACCGACAACGCGGCGCCGCCGCGGGCATCGCCGTCGAGCTTGGTCAGCACCACGCCGGTGAAGCCCACGCCGTCACGGAACGCCTCGGCGGTGGTCACGGCGTCCTGGCCGATCATCGCGTCGAGCACAAAGATCACTTCGTCGGGGTCGACGGCGTCGCGGATCGCGGCGGCCTGGCCCATCAACTCTTCGTCGATGCCGAGCCGACCCGCGGTGTCGACGATGACGACGTCGAAGTGCTTCGAACGGGCCTCGGCGAGGCCCGCTGAGGCCACCGCGACGGGATCACCGGGCGCCGTCTCGTCAGAACCTTCGACCGTCCCGGGGTGCGGGGCGAAGACCTCGACGCCGGCGCGCTGGCCGACGATCTGAAGCTGATTGACAGCGCCGGGACGCTGCAGGTCGCACGCCACCAGCAGCGGCGCATTCCCTTGTCCCTTAAGCCATTTCGCCAACTTGCCGGCCAGGGTGGTTTTACCGGAGCCCTGGAGACCGGCAAGCATGATCACCGTCGGCGGGGTCTTGGCGAACGCCAGCTGGCGCGTCTCGCCCCCGAGAATGGTGATCAATTCCTCATTGACGATCTTGACGACCTGCTGGGCGGGGTTCAGCGCCCCGGACACCTCGGCGCCCTTGGCGCGCTCCTTGATGCGTGCGACGAAGTCGCGCACCACCGGCAGCGACACGTCCGCTTCGAGCAGCGCCAACCGAATCTCGCGGGTCGTCGCGTCGATGTCGGCGTCGGACAACCGCCCCTTGCCCCGCAGCCCCTGCAGGGCGCCGGTCAACCGGTCGGAGAGCGATTCAAACACGCGGTCCAGCCTAACTGGCCTCGGAAACCGGCTTCGCAGGCGCAGGTGCGGGCAGGATGGCGTACAG
>CAZOIX010000574.1:0-3596 GCA_964579685.1 uncultured Mycobacterium sp. | reverse complement strand
CACCGTCAAGGGCGGTGACTACCTGGCCGACCAGGATGCCGTCGAGATCATGGCCCGAGAGGCCATCGACGCGGTGCTCGACCTCGAGAAGATGGGGATGCCGTTCAACCGCACCCCTGAGGGCCGCATCGATCAGCGCCGGTTCGGCGGGCACACCCGCGACCACGGCAAGGCGCCGGTGCGCCGGGCGTGCTACGCCGCCGACCGCACCGGCCACATGATCCTGCAGACGCTCTATCAGAACTGCGTCAAGCACGACGTGGAGTTCTTCAACGAGTTCTACGCGCTCGACATCTCGATCACCGAGACGCAGTCGGGTCCCGTCGCCACCGGCGTCATCGCCTACGAGCTGGCCACCGGCGACATCCACGTCTTCCACGCCAAGGCGATCGTGTTCGCCACCGGCGGATCCGGCCGGATGTACAAGACCACCTCCAACGCACACACGCTGACCGGCGACGGGTTGGGCATCGTGTTCCGCAAGGGACTTCCGTTGGAGGACATGGAATTTCACCAGTTCCACCCCACGGGTCTCGCAGGGCTTGGCATCCTCATCTCCGAGGCGGTTCGCGGCGAGGGCGGGCGGCTGCTCAACGGCGACGGCGAACGCTTCATGGAGCGCTACGCGCCGACGATCGTTGACCTGGCGCCGCGCGACATCGTCGCCCGCTCGATGGTGCTCGAGGTCCTCGAGGGCCGCGGCGCCGGCCCCAACAAGGACTACGTCTACATCGACGTGCGTCACCTCGGCGCGGACGTGCTCGAGGCCAAGCTGCCCGATATCACCGAGTTCGCCCGCACCTACCTGGGCGTCGACCCGGTCACCGAGCTGGTGCCGGTCTACCCGACATGCCACTACGTCATGGGCGGCATCCCCACGACGATCAGCGGTCAGGTGCTGCGCGACAACACCACTCCCCTGCCGGGCCTGTACGCCGCGGGCGAGTGCGCGTGCGTCTCGGTGCACGGCGCCAACCGGCTGGGCACCAACTCGCTGCTGGACATCAACGTCTTCGGCAGGCGCGCAGGCATCGCGGCGGCCAACTACGCCCGCGGCCACGACTTTGTCGACCTGCCTGCAGACCCGGCGGACATGGTGGTCGGGTGGGTCGGCGACATCCTGTCCGAGCACGGCAACGAGCGGGTCGCCGACATCCGTGGCGCGCTGCAACAGTCGATGGACAACAACGCCGCGGTGTTCCGTACCGAGGAGACGCTCAAGCAGGCACTCACCGACATCCACGCGCTCAAGGAGCGCTATTCCCGAATCACCGTGCACGACAAGGGAAAGCGCTACAACAGCGACCTGCTCGAGGCGATCGAGCTCGGGTTCCTGCTGGAGTTGGCCGAGGTGACCGTCGTCGGCGCGCTCAACCGCAAGGAGTCTCGCGGCGGGCACGCCCGCGAGGATTACCCCAACCGCGACGACACCAACTACATGCGCCACACCATGGCCTACAAGGAGGGCGGCGAGCTGCTGTCCGACGTCAGGCTGGACTACAAGCCGGTGGTGCAGACGCGCTACGAGCCGATGGAACGGAAGTACTGACGATGACGATCGCTCCCGAGGTCTCGACCAAGGATCCCGAGCTGCCACCGGTACCCGACGGCGCGGTGATGGTGACGCTGAAGATCGCCCGCTTCAATCCGGAGGATCCCGACGCCCATGCCGACTCGGGAGGCTGGCAGAGCTTCCGGGTGCCGTGCCTGCCCACCGACCGCCTACTCAACCTGCTGCACTACGTGAAGTGGTATCTGGACGGCACGCTGACGTTCCGGCGCTCGTGCGCGCATGGCGTCTGCGGCTCTGACGCCATGCGCATCAACGGTGTCAACCGGCTCGCGTGCAAGGTCCTGATGCGCGACATGCTGCCCAAGAAGGCCGGCAAGCAGCTCACCATCACCATCGAACCCATCCGCGGCCTGCCCGTCGAGAAGGACCTCGTGGTGAACATGGAGCCGTTCTTCGACGCCTATCGCGCGATCAAGCCGTACCTGGTCACCACCGGTAACGAGCCGACGCGCGAACGCATCCAGAGCCAGACCGACCGCCACCGCTACGACGACACCACCAAGTGCATCCTGTGCGCGTGCTGCACCACCAGTTGCCCGGTGTACTGGAGCGAGGGCAGCTACTTCGGTCCCGCCGCGATCGTCAATGCCCACCGGTTCATCTTCGACAGCCGTGACGAGGGTGCGGCCGAACGCCTCGACATCCTCAACGAGGTCGACGGCGTGTGGCGCTGCCGTACGACGTTCAACTGCACCGAATCCTGCCCGCGCGGCATCCAGGTCACCCAGGCCATCCAGGAGGTCAAGCGCGCGCTGATGTTCGCGCGTTAGGGAGTTGTGTGTGCGTTCCTGTCACACACCGCCGGGCTGCCTCGTCTAAGGGGTATGACGAACACCCCGCGCATCGAGCCGCTATCCCCGAAGCACGCCTCGCTGATGACCAAGCTGTTCTATCGGGTTGCCAAGCACAAGTTCGGCGAGGTGCCCGAACCCTTCGCCGTGGCCGCACATCACCCGCGGCTGATGCTGGCCAACGTGGTACACGAGGGCATGCTGGGGTCGGCGTCGAGGAAGCTGCCCAAGAGCGTGCTCGAACTGGCGGTGTTCTGGACCGCGCGCACCGTTGGGTGTTCGTGGTGTGTCGACTTCGGCACGATGCTGCAGCGCCTCGACGGGCTCGACATCGACCGGCTCAAGGAGATCGACGGCTACGCCACGTCGGAACTCTTCACCGAGGATGAGCGCGCCGCCATCGCCTATGCCGACGCGATGACCACGGATCCGCACGCCATCACCGATGAACAGGTCGACGATCTCAAGCGGCGCTTCGGTGACGACGGCGTGATCGAGCTGACCTACCAGATCGGCGTGGAGAACATGCGGGCGCGAATGTACTCGGCGCTGGGCATCACCGAACAGGGGTTCAGCTCGGACGACGCGTGCCGGGTGCCGTGGGCAACTCAGGAGGCTGACGACGAAGCGGCGAACCGGTGAACTTGTCCGGGTTGGCGATATCCCAGATGGCGCAAACCTTTCCGTCGAGGACGGCGATCGACAGCACCCGCGGGCTCATCTGCGGCCAATGGCCCTCGGGTGGCACCCCGACGCTGTAGAGACCCAGTTCCCCATTGACCAAAGCCAATTCGCCGGAGGTAAAGAAGCGGGGGCCGTAGCGTCGCGCCAAGCCGAGCATGAACCGTGCGACCTTCTGGACACCGACCACCGGGCGAGGGGCAGTGGGTGCCCGACGGTTGGCGTCCCCGGTGAACATCACGTCGGGATGCAGCAATTCGACGACGGCGGCCAGGTCGCCGGAGGCCATCGCCGCCATCAGCCGGCCGACGACGGCGTCGTGGGACGCATCGCGCGGCGGCGCCGCATCGGCGACCGCCCGCCGAGCCCGCGAAGCCAATTGACGTGCTGCGGCGTCGCTGACTCCGAGGACCGAGGCGATCTCACCGAACGGCACGGCGAAACCGTCATGCAGCACGAACGCCACCCGTTGATCGGGATTCAGTCGCTCCAGCACCACCATCGCGGCGTACCGCGCGTCCTCGCCGGCCACCACCGCCGCCAGCTGGACG
>CAZOIX010000573.1:0-3606 GCA_964579685.1 uncultured Mycobacterium sp. | reverse complement strand
CGTGCTCTTGAGTGAAGAGTGTGCGCTTCACCCCTACGCCGCACCCTTTTCCAGTATGTGGATACCGCACGCCGAACCGAGGCCGATGACGTGTGCCAGCCCGACTTTGGCGTTCTCGACCTGCCGGTCACCGGCCTCGCCGCGGAGGTGCGTCGTGATCTCATACAAGCCGGCCACCCCCGTCGCGCCGATCGGGTGTCCCTTTGACAGCAGGCCGCCCGAGACGTTCACTGGGGTCGTACCGGTGGCGTCGGCACCACCGGACGAGATGAAATCGCCCGCCCCACCCGGAGCGCACAGGCCCAGGTTGTCGTAATGCAGGAGCTCGGCGGTCGCAAAACAGTCGTGCAGCTCGACCAGGCTCAGATCGTCGGGACCTATGCCCGCCGCGTCGTACGCCTGCGACGCCGCGTTGCGGGTGAGGGTATTGATGTCCGGCTGAACCTGACATGACTCCGTCCACGGGTCGGTGGTGAGCACCGAGGCGGAGACCTTGACCGCCCGTCGGCGCACATCGGGATCCAGCGTCGCCAGCCGCCGATCCGAAACGAGGATCACGGCGGCGGCACCGTCGCCGGTGGGACAGCACATCGGCAATGTATTCGGGTAGGCGATCTCCTCGGCGTTCAACACCTCGTCGAGGGAGAACTCCTTGCGGTACTGGGCGTAGGGATTGCGCACCGAATTTTGGTGATTCTTCACCGCCACCATCGCGAACTGCTCGCGGGTCACCCCGTGGCGCAGTGCGTATTCCATTCCGGCTTGGGCGAATACACCCGGCATCAACTGCGTGCCCAATACACCTTCGCTCGACAGCACACCCCCATACCTGCCCTTGGGCTGGAACGTCTTGCGGTCGCCGCCCCTGGACTTGCCGCCCAGTAGTCCCATCTTGCCCATCTGCTCGGCGCCGACGGCCAGCGCGACGTCGCATTCACCGGCCTTGACAGCCATCGTGGCAACACGGACCGCGGTGGCGCCGCTGGCACACGCGTTGAAGACGTTGTAGGCGGGGACGCCCGTCTGGCCGATCTGCTTCTGCAACCGTTGGGCAACGCCCGTATTCGACTCGTAGGCGTTGGAACACGTCAGCATCTGCACCTGTGAGATGTCGATCGACCCGTCGTGCAGCGCGTTCAGCGCCGCTTCGCTCGCCAGGTCGATGACATCCTTGTCGGGATAGCGGCCGATCTTCGTCATCGCCGCCCCGACGATCCATACGTCCCCGGAACTCATCGCTGTACTCCTGTCGGTTTGTAGCCGAAGGCAACCGCCTCGACACCGTCGTCGTCCGTGTCGACAACCCAGGTGGTGAGTTCGAGGTCACGGATCGCTTCGATCTGTTGTGGGTCCGTGCCTGCCTCGACGAGGTTGGCCTTGACCGTGCCGCCGGATTCGAGGTCGACCACCGCCGACACATACGGCGTCTTGACCCTGGGAGAGGCGCGGTGGACGATGGTGAATGCGCGCAGTCGACCCGAGTTGGCCAGGTCTTGCCATTCAAACGACGCCGACCCGCACGAGGCACACGCGTTTCGCCGATCGAGATACAGCGCATGGCATTTCGTGCACGCGTGTGCACGTAAATGCGGGGGGTCGTCGAGCACGAGATAGTCGACGATGGGGATCTGTGTGGCCATACGGGTGCCCTTCCAGCTGCTAGCGGCCCGGCGTCGGTCATGCGACCTCGCAGGTGCCTCCGGTGATGACGTCGGTGTCGTTGACACGTGTGCGAAATGCCCTGCGATGGTCGTCGAGCCGCCAAACGTCGACGGTGAGGAGATCACCCGGGTAAACCGGCGACGCGAACGAGCCGCCGACCGAGGTGATCCGGGACGCCACGCCGCCGGCCGCGACGTCGACGAGTGCCTTCGTCGATATTCCGAAGGTGCACAGCCCGTGCAGGATCGGCCGGTCGAAGCCGGCCGCGCGGGCGAACGACGGGTCGGAGTGCAGGGGGTTGCGGTCCCCCGACAATCGATAGATCAACGCCTGGTTCCGTGCGGTCTCTACAATGACCGACGCATCGGGCGCCCGTTCTGGGTGGGCAGTCCGCAGCGATGGCCCCTTGTCGCCACCCCATCCGCCGGCGCCGCGAATGTAGATCGACATCGTCGAGGTCCACAGCTTCTCGTCGGTGGCGCTGTCCCTGCCACCCGTCGCGGTGACGACGATGGCGGCCTTGCCCTTGTCATAGACGCCGGTGACCGTCGCGACGTTGTTCGCAGATCCCGCCGGCGCCAGCGGCCGATGCAGGGTTACCTGCTGTGCGGCGTGAACAATTTTGGTCCAATCGATATCACCGACCATGGTGAGGATGGGTGTTCGGCCAAGCACGACCGGCATCGAGGGCACCGCCTCCAGCGTGACGCCCTTAGAATTCTCGGTGGTGAACGAGAGGTCGTCGGCACCACATCCCACGCCTAACGCGTAGAGGATGGAATCCTTTGCTTTCCAGGCTACTTGGACGTGTTCGGTGGTTGTTCCCACCGCATCGTGATTCAGCGTCATCGCGACCTCACATCATCAACTGCAAATTCAGGCATCGGCGTCATTGCTTCGGAAGCCGCGCATAGCCACGGGGTCCCTCATATACGTCGGGCCCCAGGCTCTTGAAGAGTTCGCCGCGTCGCTCGCCTAGTTCATCGACGGTCCACTTACCTTCCTTGAAGAGGATGTCGCTGACTTGGGGCAGCTTGACGTGGGCAACGGCGCCACCACACACGATGAAGGTTTGCGCGGTCACATCGACGGCCAGATCTGTCGCGAGGAACGTCACGAACGGCGCGATGTTCTCCGGATCCATCGCATCGAAGGCTTTCTCCTCGGTCGCGAACTCCGCAGCGCGGTCGCTGTTTTCGAAGGTGGTGGTGGTCAGCCGAGTGCGCGCCCGTGGCGCGACGGCGTTGACAGTCACACCGTATTTCGCGGTCTCGCGCGCCACCGCGATCGTGAACGAGACGATCCCCATCTTGGCGGCGTCGTAGTTTGACTGGCCCGCGTTTCCGAAAAGCCCAGATTCGCTGGTGGTGTTGATGATCGCGCGATGGCTGGTGTTGCCTGCTTTACTCTCCGCTCGCCAGTACTGCGACGCCGCCCGGGTGGGCAGGAAGTGCCCCAACAGGTGCATGTTGATCACATTCGACCAGTCCTGCGGATCGATGCTGAACACCATTCCGTCGCGCAGGATCCCGGCGTTGTTGACGAGGATGTCGAGGCGGCCGAACTCGTCGGTGGCCTGGTCGATCAATCGCTGGGCGCCGTCGGGACTGGTGACGTCGTCGAAATTGGCGGCCGCTTCGCCTCCGCTGCTGATGATCTCGTCGGCAACGGCGGCCGCCGGACGTTGGTCCGCGCCCTTCCCGTCCCATGCGCCGCCCAGGTCGTTCACGACGACCTTGGCCCCCTGTTCAGCCAGCGCCAGGGCTTCACCCCGGCCGATACCGCGGCCGGCGCCGGTGACGATTGCCACTCTGCCATCAAGATGCGCCATGGTGGGCTTCCTTTCGTTCGCGCGGGTGTGTGTCGATCCCGCGGTCGACAAGTTCGCGGTTCATCACTTTTCCGGTGCTGTTCAGGGGCAGGGCGGAGGTGGTGATCCACCAT
>CAZOIX010000572.1:0-3610 GCA_964579685.1 uncultured Mycobacterium sp. | reverse complement strand
TCGAGGTGCCCTCGCCGCGCTCGTTCTGCATGAACACGAGGTTCCAGATCTCGATATAGCGGTCCTCGTTGGCTTCTGGCCCGCCCTCGGTGCCGTACTCGGGCCCGCGGTCGTAATAGATCTCCGATGACGGCCCGCACGGACCCGGGATGCCCATCGACCAGTAATTGTCGGCCATGCCGCGGCGCTGGATGCGCTCCGGCGGAAGCCCCGCGACTTCCTGCCACAGCCCGATCGCCTCATCGTCATCGAGATAGACCGTCGCCCAGAGCCTTTGGGGATCCAAGCCGTACCCACCGTGTTCGACGGGATTGGTCAGCAGGGTCCAGGCGAACTCGATGGCGCCCTTCTTGAAGTAGTCGCCGAAGCTGAAGTTGCCCGCCATCTGGAAGAAGGTGTTGTGGCGGGTGGTGATGCCGACCTCGTCGATGTCCGGGGTGCGGATGCACTTCTGCACGCTGACCGCGCGTTTCCACGGCGGTGTGCGCTGTCCGAGGAAATACGGGACGAACTGCACCATGCCGGCGTTCACGAACAGCAGATTCGGGTCGTCGAGGATCACCGAGGCGCTTGGCACCTCGGTGTGGTCCGCTTTCACGAAGTGATCAAGGAAACGCTTCCTGATCTCGTGTGTCTGCACGTTCTACTGTTCCTCGCACTATGGGTGGTCCCGCAGTTACCTGCGACTATTCGACCGCACTACAGTACCGGTCGCGAATGCCGCGTCTGAAAGGCCAACGAACGGGCGCGACCGGTGGTGCCGCCTACGCACCGACAAAGCTCAGCCGCACCTTGCGCTGCGGATTGTCGCCGTTCAGATCGACCAGCACCACACTCTGCCAGGTGCCGAGCAGCGGTGTTCCGCCCTGCACCGGCACGGTCACCGACGGCGACACCAGCGCGGGCAGCACATGGTCGGCCCCGTGTCCCGGCGAGCCGTGGGAGTGGCGGTAACGGTCGTCGCGCGGCAGCAGGCGTTCGAGTGTGTCAAGCAGGTCGTCATCGGACCCGGCCCCGGTCTCGATGATCGCCACGCCCGCGGTGGCGTGCGGGACGAACACATTGCACAGGCCATCCCGGTGCCCGCTGCAGAATGACCGAAGCGCATCGGTGAGGTCGACGATGCGGCGCCGTGCGGTGTCGATATCGAGTACATCCGTATCCATGGTGTCGAGCCTACGAGCGTGCGAGCGGATTGACGCGAGCGTTTATTAGGCATGGGCCAGGGGTATGCGCAGCTTCACCAGGGTGAGCTACGGACGGCCCAACCTCATCGGACATCGGAGGCATCGTGACTATCACCAGCGTTATCACCGCAATTCTCATCGGCATCGTGGTCGGTGTCCTCGGCCGTCTTGTCGTTCCCGGCAAGCAACCGATCGGAATGTTGTTGACCGTCATCGTCGGCATCGTGTCCGCGTTCATCGGCACCGCGATCGCCCAGGCACTCGGCATCCCCACCATGACCAATGGCGTGGACTGGCTCGAGTTGCTGGTTCAGGTCATCGTCGCCGCGATAGGCGTCGGGATTGTGGCGGCTTTGATGGGTCGCCGGCGCTCCGGCCTGATGGGCGGCAGGCGCTCGGGACTGCTGCGCTGACCCGCAACCACCCATATGGCGATCCCGGCTGAACCCCTGCAGCCGGGATCGCCCCTATTCACGTCAGGAAAGCTCGCCGAGCATGCCGACTCATCACGCCGAAATCCGAGGGTCGCTAGCGCTTTCTGCGGATGATGGCGCGCAGTTTGTCCAGCCGGGTCGCTATCTCGCGTTCCGCCCCGTGGGTGGTGGGCCGATAATAGTCGACGCCGACCAGCTCGTCGGGTGGATACTGCTGGGGCACAACACCGTCGGGATCGTCGTGTGCGTACGTGTAGCCGATCGCGTTGCCCAGCTTCTCGGCCCCGGAGTAGTGGCCGTCGCGCAGATGGGTGGGCACCAGGCCGGCCTTCCCCGCCCTGATGTCGGCCATCGCGGCACCCAGCGCGGTCGTGACCGCGTTGGACTTCGGGGCGGTCGCCAGGTGAACGGTGGCGTGCGCCAACGTCAGTTGCGCCTCGGGCATACCGATCAGCTGCACCGTCTGCGCCGCAGCGACAGCGGTCTGCAAGGCAGTCGGGTCGGCCATGCCGATGTCCTCACTGGCCAGGATCATCAGGCGCCTGGCGACAAAACGCGGATCCTCCCCCGCGATCAGCATGCGGGACAGGTAATGCAGGGCGGCGTCGACGTCGGAGCCACGCACCGACTTGATGAACGCGCTGATGACGTCGTAGTGCTGATCGCCGTCGCGGTCGTAGCGGACGGCCGCTTTGTCGAGCGACTGCTCGATGACCTCGACGGTCACCTCCTGGCCAGCCTCAGAGGCCACCTCAAGCGCCGTCAGTGCGCGACGGGCATCGCCTGCCGACAACTGCACGAGGAGATCGACAGCGTCGTCGACGACGTTGACCTTGCCGCCCAGGCCGCGCGGATCGTCGATCGCGCGACGCACCACGGTCCGCACGGCCTCGACATCCAAGGGCTGCAGCTGAAGAATCAGTGATCGCGACAACAGCGGCGCCACAACGGAGAACGACGGGTTCTCGGTGGTTGCCGCGACCAGCAGCACGACGCGGTTCTCGACGGCGGACAGCAGTGCGTCCTGCTGCGTCTTGGAGAACCGGTGCACCTCGTCGATGAACAACACCGTCTGCTCGCCGTGCGCAGCCGCTCGCCGAGCAACGTCTATGACGGCCCGGACCTCCTTGACACCCGCCGACAGCGCCGAAAGCGCCTCGAACCGGCGGCCCGTCGCCTGCGAGATCAGCGAGGCGAGCGTCGTTTTCCCGGTGCCCGGCGGACCATAAAGAATGACCGACGCGGCTCCGGAGCCCTCTGCCAACCGGCGTAACGGGGATCGGGGCTGCAACAGGTGGTCCTGCCCGACCACCTCGTCGAGGGTCGCGGGGCGCATCCGTACCGCCAACGGGGTCGACGCGCCGACCAGCGCTCCCCCTGACGAGGTCGTCGCTTCGCCAGGGACGTCAAACAGACCGTCGGCCACGCTCCTTGCTTACCACGCGGCTATGACGCGACGGTGGGACCGTCATCCAACGGTGGTTGTGTCACGAAGTCGATCAGCTCCTCGACCCGCCCGATGAGTGCCGGCTCCAGATCGTTCCAGTCGCGCACACGGCCCCTGATGCGCTGCCACGCCCTGGCTATGTCGGCCTGGTGGGCGTGCGGCCAGCCCAGCTGGCGGCACACCCCCTTCTTCCAGTCCTCCCCTTTGGGAATGACAGGCCAGGCCGGGACGCCGAGACGGGTGGGTTTGACCGCCTGCCAGATATCGATGAACGGATGACCGACCACGAGCGTGTGCGCGCCACCCGGCCCGCAACGAACGGATTCCGCGATCCTCTCCTCTTTCGATCCCGAAACCAGGTGGTCGACGAGCACGCCCAACCGCCGGCCCGGCCGCGGACGAAAGTCCTCGACGATCGCGGCGAGATCGTCGATGCCACCGAGGTATTCGACGACGACGCCCTCGATCCGTAAGTCGTCACCCCATACCTGTTCGACCAGCTCGGCGTCGTGACGCCCCTCGACGTAGATCCGGCTCGCCAG